>VFJW01000040.1 GCA_009885845.1 Geobacter sp. | reverse complement strand
GCCTGGATTTCGCGAAGTGTCGGGAGGCTTTTCAGATCCTTGAGCCCGAAAATTTCAAGGAATTCTTTTGACGTGCCATAAATCAGCGGCCGCCCGGGAATATCTTTTTTCCCAAGAATACGCACCAGATGTTTTTCAAGAAGCGATTTCAGAATGCCGCCGCAATCGACTCCGCGCAGATGCTCAACCTCCGCCCGGGTAATCGGCTGGCGATACGCAATTATCGCCAGGGTCTCAAGTGCGGATTGCGAAAATTTTGAAGCCCTGATTTTTATGTGGCGGGTAATATAGCGGTGAAACGCGGGGCGGGTCCTGAATTGCCAACCACCGGCCACCTCAACCAGATCAAAGCCGCCTCCCCTCCCCTGATGATATGCCACCAACCCGGACAGGGCTTCTTTGATCTCATCGCGATTAAATTCGTTCAGCACGTCGCAGAGGCGATCGGTTGAAAACGCCGAATCAGCGGTAAAGAGCAGGCTCTCTATGATGGATGATAATTCAGAATTCATCGGTATTCAAAACCCCGGATGTATCAACGGAAACAGCGGGAACAAACCAGATCGAACCATGTTCGCTCCCCTGAAAAATACGAATCAATTTGAGACGGCAGAGTTCAAGCAGCGCCAGAAAGGTGACAATGATCCGTTCACGGGTACATTCATCCCGGATCAGATCGTCAAACTGGAGAGTATCCTGTTCTTGAAGCTGTGAAAGAATGTCGTTGATACAGTCGGCAATGCTGAGCGAATCTCCCGGAGCAACGTCGTGGAAACTTTCGGCCGGAATCCGCTGCAGCAGAATCCGAAATGCATCGACCAGCTCAAACAGACTTACTTCCAACGGTCCTTCCACATTATGCGCCGCAGCAAGCACCGGTTCTGAAGCCGTCCGAGAAAAAACCTCCCGTCCCAGCAGCGCCCGCGCACCGATCAGCATACCGGCTTCTTTATACTGTTGATACTCCTGCAACCGACGAACAAGTTCCTCCCGCGGGTCAGTCTCATCATGTTCCGGATCTTCCTGATCATCTACCGGGAGCAGTTGACGGGACTTGATCTGCAGCAGTGTCGCCGCCATAACCAGAAAGTCACCCGCCACTTCCAGATTAAGATCCTTCATCAACTTGATAAATTCCAGATATTGCCGTGTGATAACCGCAATAGAAATATCGCAGATATCCAGTTCGTTTTTCTTGATCAGATGCAGCAGCAGGTCCATCGGACCGTCAAACTTGTCGAGATGAACGTTGTACTGTTCGTGAAAACCATCCAGCAGCGGCAGATGTTCTTCACGATGCATGTGAGTGGCCGCAGACATAGGAACCTTAAATACCTCAGTACATGAAACACAGAGCAACTGCCAAAAGTAGGCGCCTCTAGGCGAGCAACAGAGAAATCAAACGGGTAATAACAATAGCTAGGTGCATCCCAATGGGAATATTTTGAGTTTACGCTGAAATTATTCTTGTTACCTCAGTTGCTCAGTTGCTCTGTGTTTCAAATGATTTGTGATTAGAACTTAAGTGCCGTACGAACTTCCGCCATAACCGCATCCGAGATCAGGGATGCCTTCCGGCTCCCTTCGCGTAACAACTCATCGACAAAACCAGGATTTGCAGCCAACTCTTCACGTCGGGCGCGGAATGGTGCCAAACGCTCATTTATGCAACCGGCAAGAATTTTCTTACACTCCACACAACCGATCTGTGCCCCGCGACAGGCCGGTATGATTTCATCCAGCTTCTCCTGCGGAACGTACAGGCGGTGAAGATTGAAAGCCACGCAGATGTCAGGATCACCCGGATCTGACCGACGGACGCGATTGGTGTCAGTCACCATTGACATAACCATTTTGGCGGTCATTTCAGCATTATCGGAAAGATAGATGGAATTGTTATACGACTTGCTCATCTTGCGCCCATCGAGCCCCGGCAGCTTGGGGGTCTCTGTCAGAAGCGCTTCCGGTTCCGGGAATACCGCACCATAGAGATGATTGAAACGACGGGCGATCTCTCGGGTGATTTCCAGATGCGGCAACTGATCATGGCCGACCGGTACACGGGTCGCCTTGTAGAGAATAATATCAGCCGCCATCAGCACCGGATAGCCGAGAAAACCGAACGTTGTCAGGTCACGCTGCTCAAGATTATCCAGCATTTCCTTGTAGGTCGGGTTTCGCTCGAGCCAGGAGACCGGCGTAATCATTGACAGAATAAGATTCAGTTCGGAATGATGCGGGACCAGACTCTGGCGGAAAATAATGCATTTTTGAGGATCAAGACCGAAGGCCACCCAATCCAGCACCATCTCACGGATACTCTGGGCAATTCCGGCGGTATCGGCGTATTCAGTTGTCAGTGAATGCCAATCTGCCACAAAAAAGAAACAATCGTAGGAATCCTGCATGTTGACCCAGTTTTCCAGTACTCCGTGATAATGACCGATATGCAGCCTGCCGCTCGGCCTCATGCCGCTGACAACGCGTTGTTTCATGATAAAACGCTCCTTGTGTACCGTAGGTCAATTCTGCTAGAGTGAGCCGATAAAACTCCTCCGGAAGACAGGGAAATTTACATGAAGCGACCCGAAATTGAAACCAAAATCATGAATCCGCTGATGGGAAAAACCATTCCACTACCGTCGTATGCGACAGACGGTGCTGCAGCTCTTGACCTGAGAGCCTGTCTTGATGCCGCTCAAACTGTGCATCCGGGTGAAACCGTGCTGATTCCCAGCGGCATTGCCATCAGCATTCATGACCCTGGACTGGTAGCGCTGCTGGTGCCACGGTCCGGACTCGGCATCAAGCACGGCATTGTATTGGCTAATACGATCGGAGTCATCGATTCTGACTATCAGGGAGAGATCGGCATCGGCATCGTCAATCGTGGAGCGACACCGTATACGATCGAACCGGGTGAGCGGATCTGTCAGATGATGTTCGTACCGGTGCAGCAGGCACAGCTGTGTGTGGTAGCGGATTTCAGTCAGGAAAGCGGGCGTGGATCGGGAGGGTTTGGTTCAACCGGAAGTCTTTGATTAGAAATAAAGCGGCCTCTTCGGCTCTTTCACCGTCCGCACCGGCACACAATGGAGGGACCATGGGGACCATGGGGGACGCTGCTTGTTATTTTTCTATTGACACTTTTCGCCAAGATGGTACATTTTGCCCATGCCACGCCTAGCCAGACTTGACATTACCGGCCTTCTCCAACACGTTATCGTCCGTGGTATCGAGCGGCGCGACATTTTCAATGACGATCATGACCGGCAACTCTTTTTTGATCGTTTCGCTAAACTGCTCTCCGAAACCGGTGTCCGCTGTTACGCCTGGGCGCTGTTATCCAATCACTTTCACCTCCTGTTAATGCCAACTTCCACGGAACTGTCGTCCTTTATGCGCAGGCTTCTTACCGGCTATGCCGTGTCGTTCAATCGTCAAAACAAGCGCTCCGGGCACCTGTTCCAGAATCGCTATAAATCCATCGTTTGCGAAGAAGAAGCATATCTTCTGGAGCTGGTCAGATATATCCACCTTAATCCACTGCGGACCGGCATGGTCAAAAGCCTTGAGGAACTGGATCAGTATTCCTGGAGCGGGCATGCAGTTCTGCTGGGGAACCGGACATTTGCCGGCCAGGAAACAGAAGCTGTTCTTGAACGCTTTGGTCAAAAGCTCGACACTGCCCGATCAATGTATCGACAATTTGTCGCTGACGGCATTAAGGAAGGCCGGCGTGATGAACTTGTCGGCGGAGGCTTGAAACGGAGCCAGGGAGAACGGTCGCTTAACGAATACGAAAGTTTCGATGCACGGATCCTGGGTAGCGGCGACTTTGTCGATAGCCTCAAACAAGAGGAGCAACTGCGGGACAAGATGAAGAGCGCAGTCAGCCCCGCACAATTGGTTGCGGCAGTAGCGATGGCTTTGGGTCTTGAATCGGATTCGGTGCGAAAGCCGAGCAAAAGCAGATTACCGGCATTGGCTCGCGGGATAATATGTCACCTGGCAATATTTGAATTTGGATATTTGGGCAGCGAAGTTGGCAAGTACCTTTATCTCGGTTCGTCAGGTGTATGTCTGGCAGCAAAGCGGGGCGAGAAGTACCTGAAAGAAGATATGGTGACAATGAAGCAGATTATGGACGTATTAGAAAAATAACAAGCAGCGTCCCCCCGAGACCCTTAAGCAGCGTCCCCCCGAGACCCTTGACACGAGACAAAAGTAAAATGGTAAAAGGCTATTAAGACGAAGTCCCAACCAGGCAGTTGAACAGGAGAACACATGGAGAGAAAAGCAGTCGGCATTGTAATCTTCGACGACATCGAAGTGCTGGATTTTTGCGGACCGTTTGAGGTTTTTTCCACGACCCGACTCGACGACACAAAACGTCAGGAGGAACCGTCTCCGTTTGAAGTGAAACTCATTGCCGAAAATGGCGAGCATGTCTGCACAAGCGGTGGCATGCGAGTAAGCGCGGACTATAGTTTTGAAGGTTGCCCCAGACTGGACATACTCTGTGTACCAGGCGGTTGGGGTACACGCCGAGAGCTGAACAATCCCATTATGATGTCTTGGCTACGTACCCGCGCCTCAGAGGTTGAACTGCTGACATCGGTCTGTACTGGTTCAATGTTACTCGGTTTCGCCGGGCTTCTGGAGGGGTGTCGTGCTACCACTCATTGGAAGTCTCTGAATTGGATGGCACAGTCATTTCCACAAACAACAGTTATTCGTGATCAGCATGTCGTGAACGATGGCAATCTAATCACGTCGGCCGGAATTTCCGCAGGAATCGATATGGCCTTGACAGTTGTTGCGCGTTATTGCGGTGAATACATTGCCAGAGCTACTGCCCGCCACATGGAGTATCCCTACCCTGAAACCAATGAACGCCGCATAAGGATTTAGGGATAAAGTCCAACCAGGCAGAAGCAGCGGCCTAAAACCGCCGCTGTTCTCCCAAACCGTTACATTTCAAAAACCACCGTCCCCCCAAAAGCTTTTTCAAAGAGATCCTTTTTAGCATTCCCCCCATAAATTTCTACCGAAATATCTTCCGTACCGAGCAGCTTGAAATTAAACGCAGCCCCACTCCTTTTGAGAGCAACAACTTCTACCAACCCGCTTCTGCGGCGATCAAGCCCGTCCGAGAGCCGCAGGATACCGCCGAGTCGGCTTACTGTCAGCTGATCTTTCAATTCCAGCCGGTCATATTCAGGATGTTTCTTCTTCGGCAGTGATTTACGGTGATAACGTGCGATCAGCGCCATCATTTCCCGCTCACGCGGCGAAAATCCAAACAGTTCTGCGTGACGGATCAAATGGTGTGAGTGTTTATGGTGGCTGTTATAACTGATGAAATAACCGACATCATGCAGCAATGCAGCGGCTTCAAGAAGTTTCCGGTCATTTTTTTTGAGAGCGAACTCTTTTGCAAGGTTGTCAAAGATACTCAAGGCAACCTTGGCGACATGGCGTGAATGCGGCTCATCGTAGTGACACGATCGGGCAAACTCGAGGATCGACCCCTTCCAGCTGCGCGGAGTACTCGAATCGGGAAGCAGCTGCAGCCGCTTCATGCAGTTGATGATCAATCCCTCTCGGATACCGCGCTCATTGACCAGCAACATGTTGGCCCCGAAAAATTTCATCATTTCGTCGATGACGACAAGCCCGGCAACGATGATATCAGCCCGGTCAGGATTAAGTCCGGGGATATTCCGCAGTGACTTGATATCCTTGCGGACCAGCATCGCCAACAGATGGACTACCTCGGAGCGGAGTACCTCAAAACCATGAGACGTCGAGTACGTCTGCCGTCGCATACTCATGACCATGTTTGCCAGCGTCGTTATAGTTCCGCCTGAACCGATAAACGTCTGTACTGTCGGCCGATCTTCTTCCGGAAAGCTGGATTTCAACTCCGAACGGACAAAGCGTCTCAGTTTTTCTATTTCAGAGGGCTCAACCGGATCCGTCTTCATAAACATATCAGTCATCCGTACGGCGCCAAGTTCGAGTGAAAAGCTGCTTTCAACATGATTAGCAACGGCACTCATGAGTTCGACGCTGCCGCCGCCAATATCAATAATCATATAGCGCTTGCCGCTCATATCAAAATTGTGACGTACTGACCGGGCAACCAGTTCAGCCTCTTCATCTCCCGAAATGACCCTGATTTCCCGCCCCAGTTCCCTGGTCAGTACCGCAACAAGCTCTCCTCCATTGGAAGCGCTCCGCACGGCACTGGTAGCAACCGCTTCGACTTCCTCCACCTTCAGGCCATCAATCAGTTTGCGGATACGCGACATGGCATCCACCGCCCGGGCAAACGCCGCCGGTGAGATGGCTCCGCTCGCCGCCAGATTTTCACCGAGCCGTACGGTTGCTTTTTCATCATCAAGAATCGCGTACCGCCCCTGCTGATCAACTTCAACAACAATGCAGCGAATGGAATTGGTACCTATATCAATGGCAGCCAGCCGACTTTTATTCATGTATCCACCTCCAACCGGAATTGTGTCGGTATCACTATGCATCAATTGCCGGCAAAAGAAAAGGCGGAGCCAATATAACGGCTCCGCCTCAATTCATTATGAATTACAGGGAATGACGATTTTACGCTGCGTCAACCTTTGACCCATCAAGATTATAGCCAAGCGCTTCCTTACGGGAAAGCTTGATCTTGCCGTTCTTGTCAACGCCGATGCACTTGACCAGCACTTTATCGCCTTCATTCAGAATTTCCGTTACCGTTTTGACACGTGCGGTGTCGAGCTCGGAAATATGAACCAGTCCGTCTGTGCCGGGCATGATCTCAACAAATGCGCCGAAATCCATGATCTTCCGGACGGTCCCCATGTACAATTTGCCTTCTTCAGCCTCATCGGTCAGACCGCGAATCATCTGGATCGCCAGTTCACAGGCTTCCTTGTTGGTGCTGGCGATGTTGATGCGGCCGGTATCATCGATATCAATCGTAACGCCGGTTGTCTCGGTGATGTTGCGGATATTCTTGCCGCCGGTACCGATGACGTCGCGGATACGATCCGTCTTGACGTAGATGGTCGTAATGCGCGGAGCAAACGGTGACATCTCTGCCCGTGGTGCGGCAAGGGTTTCAGCCATTTTGCCGAGGATGTGCAGACGACCTTCACGGGCCTGCTTGAGAGCCTGCTCCATAATTTCTTTGGTTACGCCGCCGATCTTGATATCCATCTGAAGTGCAGTGACACCTTCAGCAGTTCCGGCAACTTTGAAGTCCATATCGCCGAGATGATCTTCATCACCCAGGATATCGGAGAGGATCGCGAATTTGTCCCCTTCCTTGATCAGGCCCATGGCAATACCGGCAACCGGTGCAGTAACCGGAATACCGGCATCCATCATCGACATGCAACCGCCGCAGACGGCAGCCATTGAGGAGGAACCGTTACTTTCGAGCGTTTCAGACACGATGCGGATCGTGTACGGGAAATCATCATGTTTGGGGAGCACAGCAGCAAGAGCGCGTTCAGCCAACATGCCGTGTCCGATCTCTCTGCGACCAGGTCCGAGACGGAAGCTGGTTTCGCCAACAGAGAACGGAGGGAAGTTATAGTGCAGCAGGAAGCGTTTGCGCGAAGCACCATAGAGGGAGTCGATGCGCTGTTCATCACTGGAGGTGCCGAGTGTTGCGGCAACCAGCGCCTGTGTTTCGCCGCGGGTAAAAAGGGCAGAACCATGAACGCGCGGGAGAAAGCCTGTTTCAGTCGAGATCGGGCGGATGGTGCTGGTTGTACGGCCATCGATGCGGATACCGGTATCGAGGACATCTGCACGGACGCGATCATACTCGAAATCGCCCAGAAACGCTTTGATCTGTTTTGCGGAGCCTTCGAATTCAGCCTTGAGGGCTTCAATCGTTTCAGCCTTGATGAGGTCGATCTGATCATGACGCTCATTTTTTGCTTTCAGCTTGACCGCTTCGCCGATGCGATTGTAGGCCAGTTCCTTGACACGTGCCAGCAGGACTTCATCAACAACCACGGCTTTGACAGCGCGCTTTGCGACTCCTGCAAGCTTCTGCAGTTTTTCCTGAGCTTCGATCAGCGGCAGCATTGCTTCTTTAGCAAAGAATACACCTTCAAGCAGATCAGCCTCGGATACGAATTTTGCTTCCCCCTCAACCATGATGACCGCGTCACGACTTGCCGCAACAACGATTTCAAGATCGCTTTTTTCCAGCTCTTCAGCAGAAGGATTGCAGATAAACTTGCCATCCACCCGTGCCACTTTGGCACCGGCAATCGGACCGTTGAACGGGATATCGGAGATCATCAGTGCTGCAGATGCGCCCAGCATTGATAAAATCCCGGGGTCATTGTCCTGATCAGCAGAAACGACAGTTGCGATAATCTGAGTGTCATTTAAAAACGTTTCCGGGAAAAGCGGGCGGATCGGACGGTCGATCAGACGACAGGTCAGTGTTTCCGGATCAGAAGGACGGGCCTCACGCTTGAAAAAGCCTCCCGGGATCTTGCCGCCGGCATATGCCTTCTCGGTGTAGTTGACGGTCAGCGGGAAAAAGTCCTGCCCCTCTTTTGCTTCTTTTGCTGCTACAACGGTGACGAGTACCACGGTATCGCCGCAACTGACGACGACCGCTCCGCTTGCCTGTTTTGCCATCTTGCCGGTAGAGAGCGTAATCGTTCTCCCCCCGAACTCAACCTGAACATTCTGTTCCATATTCTATTCTCCTCTTCGGTTGCGTTGGGGCCGTCGTCACAATCTCTGCAGCTCATTTGCCGCAGGGGTTCTAACCACGCCCCCAACAAAAATAAAAAGGGCCGAAAAGCCCTTTTCTTAAATGAGCATTCTGTAAAAAGAGCGGCGGCATACCTGCTTTGACAGGTATGCCGCCGTTTACTATCTACGAATGCCGAGTCTTTCGATAACTGTTTTGTATCTGGCTACTTCTTTGCCCTTAAGGTAATCCAGAAGACGTCTTCTCTGACCAACAAGCTTGAGAAGGCCGCGACGGCTGTGATGATCTTTTTTGTGAATTTTGAAGTGTTCGGTCAGATACGTAATACGCTCTGTCAGGATTGCGATCTGAACTTCCGGTGAACCGGTATCGCTGTCATGTTTCTTGAATGCATTGATGATTTCCTGCTTTTTGTCGGTTGCCAGCACTGTCTACTCCTCCGTGAAACTAATAGATGGGATTACGAAATCAGGGGGGGAGCCCCGAAACGTATGAAACTGAGTTGGAATATTTATCACACTGTTACGAGCATGTAAAGGCTAATCTGTGTGGAGCAACACGTAACCAACGAACCCTTAACATTCCAGCAATCCTTACCATTTTGCCAGGAATGCACCGCCCTGTCAATACAGCGTCACCCCACTCACCGTCGCCCCCATCCCCGCCACGGTCGCTCCGTTTGAATCAATCAGACTTACTCCGCTCAGAGGAAAGCTGCCCGTTGTGGCGGTGGCGCCACCAGCCAACTGCAGGGACACCGTGACGAACTCGCCGCTGCCGAAACCGCCAACGGCACTGCTGACCATGGCAAAACTGAAGGTGCCGTGGGTGGCTCCGCTGGCCGGAATGTAGACCGGCGCGAGCACCGTCGCCGCATTAAACATCACACCGGACGGAGTGATGACACTGACGCTCACCGCACCGTTGGCATCGAGTTTCGGCGCAACCCCGGTAGGCAGATCAATGGTAACACCGATACCGAGCAGCACCTTGCCGATCGGTTGCGTACCGGTGGTGGCCAGGGTCACACTGGCGGTGGTTGGGGTCACATTGGCGGTGGTTGGCTGGACATCGCCCCCGCTTCCGCCGCCACAGGCGGCGACTAACAATAACAGTATGGAAACAAATATATAACGCATGGTTGGTATCCCCTTTTTCATAGTAATCACCAATTTAACAGGCCGATAGAGTTGCGCAGCAGCAGAATTACGTCACCAAGACCAATGACTCCGTCCCCTTGCGGCTTGCCGTCGCTGTCCAGCGGAGCCACGTCGTAGCGAAGCAGGTCGGTGGCCGTCCCCGAATCAAGCTTCAGGGCGATGCGGTATGCCCGTAGGGTATCGACAAGGGTGGCGGAGCCGCTGCCGTTCGAGTTCCCCAGCCAGGCGTATATCACGGTGCGGGTGACAGTGACGCTGTTGCCATTGCTGTCAGTGGCGGTAACAGTGATCGGGTAGCTCTTCTCAGCGGCAAAGGTGAGCGCCTGATTGAAGTTGCCATTAGTTATGGCGGGGAAAAAGCTCTGACCGTCCATGGTAACGGTGATGGTGAGCGGCGCTGTTCCTCCGGTCACGGTACCGCTGATGGTCAGGTCGAGCGTGCCGCTCTTCAGGTCATGGCTGGGCGAGGTGACGGCCAGGGCCATGGAACTGCTGAGGGTAATGCTCTGTTTGATGCTGGCGCTCTTGCCGTCGCTGTCCGTGGCGGTGATGATGATGGTGTTGAGCCCGAGCGTCAGGTCAACCGGCAGGGAGAAGCCGGATCCGGCCATGGTTGCCGGTTGCGGCACGCCACCGTTGACACTGATGGTCACGGTGGTACCGGCGCGGTCAACGGATCCGCTGACGGTGATCCGGGAGGTGTTGGTGACGCTGTTGTCAGCCTGGTCGCGATCCAGACTGATGAGCGGAGCCGTGGCATCCAGGGTGATGGTGCGGCTGACCGTGGTTTTAAGGTCGGCGTTGTCAGTGGCGACTAGGATGATACTGTTGCTGCCATGGCTGAGCAGAACAGGAGCGCTGAAGAAGCCGCTGTTGTCAACGGTTACAAGTTTGCCGTTGACAGTCAGGGTTTTCCGACCGTTGATTGCGGTGACCGTACCGCTGACGTTGATGGTGGGAAGCGAGGTCACGGCGTTGTCGGCGAGAGAGGAAAGGATGATGCTCGGCCCGGTGCTGCTGTAGCCGATGATTAGCGTGCCGCTGGCGCTGCCGCTGTATTCGACATCGTTGATGGTTGCGACTACCGCGTAACTGCCGATGTTGGTCGGTGCAGTGGTGCTTCCGTCATAGGTAACGCCGATCACTAGACCGTTCGGGGTTGTGGTGACTGTGGCTGATTTGGCGCCGGCGTCATAAACCTGGTTCATGTTCCCCAGTGCTATGGTTGCGGTCGCCTTGCCTATGGTCAGTGTGCCGTTTGCATAACTAAAGCTGTAGTTATTGGAGAACAGGTTCCCAACCGTCGCCGTAATCGGGTAGCTTCCCGGAGCACTGGCGCTGTCAGCCGTGGTGGCAAAGGTTGGTGCGCCTTGCAGCAACGTGTCGCTATCATTATTTACGAAACCGCTGTATCCCGCGATGAACGTTGGGTTGGCCGCGCCGTAGACCCGACCGGCATTCTGGGCGGCAACGGTGAGCGGTGCTTTGCTTACCGTGAGGGTCTGCTGGGCGGTAGCCGAGGCGTAGTTGCTGTTGCCCGCCTGGCTGGCTGTTATAATGGCGTTCCCCGCGCCGATTATAGTTACCGTCGTGCCACTGACCGTGGCTACTGCCGGGTTGCTGCTGGCAAAGATGACCGTGTTGCCGGACCCGCCGCCGTTGGCGTTCAGGTCGAAGGCTGTGTCACCGTAATTCTTGGCGGCAAGCGGATCAAAGGTGATGCTCTGGTTGGCCAAGCCTACTGCCAGAGTGCCGCTGACAGCGGTGAAATTGTAGTTGGTTGCGGTCAGGGTGCTGATGGTTGCGGTGACCGGGTAGCTGCCGACCGGGCTTGCCTGAACGGCGGTGGTGGCAAGGAGAGGCGCGCCGCTGATGACCGAGACGGTGTCACCATTGACGAAACCGCTGTAAACGTATGTCAGGGGCGGATTGGCGACATTGTAGGCCCGGCTATGGTTATCGGCGGTGACGGTGATGGTTGCCTTGCTGACCGTCAGACTCTGCTGGGCGGTGGCGGTGGCGTATGCCCCGTTTGTGCCCGCCTGATCGGCGGTGATGGTGGTTGTCCCAGCGCCGGTGATGGTGACATTAGTACCGCTGATCGTGGCGACATTGAGGTCGCTGCTGCTGTAGGTGACCGGGTTGCCGGATGCGCCGCCGGTGGCGGAGAGGGCAAAGCTGCCGGCTCCGTAGGTTTTGTTAGCCAGCGGGTTAAAGGTGATGCTCTGGCTGGCGATTCCTACCGCCAGGGTGCCGGGGGCGGCGGTGAAATTGTAGTTGGCGGCACTGAGGCCGGTGACTACCGGGGTGATGCTGTAGCTGCCGACCGGGCTGGAGATCAGGGCGTCGGTGGTGAAAGCCGGTGTGCCGGTGATGACAGTTGCGTTTTCACCGTTGACAAAACCGCTGTAGGTTGCGGTAAAAACAGGCTCAGCCGTGCCGTAGGCTCGGCTTGCATTAACTGCGGTGGCCGTTATCACTGCTTTGCTGACCGTTATGGTTTGCTGTGCGGAGGCGGCGTTGTAGTTACCGTCACCCGCCTGGCTGACGGTGATAATCGCCTCCCCCGCCCCGACGATATGAATCAGGCCGTCAGCGGCAACGGTGGCGACTGACAGCTTGTCGCTGGCATAGGCAAGTTGCAGCCCGGAGGGGACGGTTGCGCCCAGACCGAAGTTGGCGTTGCCGTAGGTTTTGCTGGCGGTCGCGGCAAGGGTTATGGCCTGGGGTGCTTTGCCAATCACCAGATTACCGCCGGCACTGCCTTGATAGTTGCTGTCGCTAATGGTGCCGACGACCACATAACTGCCGGCGTTGATCGGCTGGGTGACAGAGCCGCCGTAGGTGATGGAGACAGTTTTGCCGGCCGGGATAGTGGTTGCGATAGTTGATTTTGCATTACCGTCGTAGGTCGCTGACAAGCTGCCGAGGATTACGGCAGCAGTTGCCTTGCCAATTACCAGCGTACCGCTGGCGCTGCCGCTGTATTCGACATCGTTGATGGTTGCAACTACCGCGTAACTGCCGATGTTGGTCGGTGCAGTGGTGCTTCCGTCATAGATAAAGACGACGTTCTTGCCAGCCGGATCTGTCGTGGCGGTGGCCACTCTGGCCGCGCCGTCGTAGGTTTGGGCGAGATTACCGAGAGCCACAGTGGCAGCCACTTTGTTTATTTCAAAGGCTCCCAGATCAATCGACCCGGAGACTCGGCTCGCCCCGACAATATCTTTGTCGGTCAGTTTCGGGTGGGCAATCCCGTTGTCAATACAGGGAGAGAGCGCACCCAGACGGTAATTGCCTGCACTCGGTGCCTTAAACAGCGGTGCGCCAGTGACGGCGGAGCCATCGGGGGTAAAGGCCGGTGCGGTGACCAGCAGGCCGGTGGCTGCGTCGTAGCCATTGTGCGCTACTACGAGCTGAATATTTACGCCGGAGCTGTTGATATAGATTTCACTGCCGCTTACCCCGGCAACCCCGACGACGATGTTATTGGTCAGATCGACAGCGGCGGTAGTGGTTTCGATGAGGAGCGAACGACCGTCGCCGGCAGCGCCGGCCGTATTGTCGGCAATCGTGTTGTTGAGCAAGGTCACCGCTCCGGTGACTGCGGCAATCCGCACAGCCGCTGCCGTGGCAGCGCTGTTGCCGTAGAATATGTTGTTAACCAGAAATACCGGCGCGCTGTCGCCGCTGTCAACGGAGAGTCCCCCGCCGATGGCGGCGCTGTTGCCGCTGAAGATGTTACCTACAAGCTCTAGGGCGCCATTGTGGAGGCGCGCCTGGAGTCCCCCACCCTTCTGGGCGGCGGGCGCCTTGCCGTTTTTGATCGCCAAGCTTTCTATACGGATCGTGCCGGAAGTTTTGCCGCTGTCGGTGTCGACAGCGAGCGTGATGCCGTTACCAACTCCGTCGGCATCGGTGTCGCCGTTCAAAACAGTGATGACGGGATCGGCCAACCGCTCAGCAACTCCGGCCGGATCATAACCGCCTATCAGAGTCAGGTTATAATCTTCCCCCGATGCGGCGCTGTAATTGAAGTTCCCGGCATAGTTTCCTTTTGCCACCTTGATCAGGTTGTGCTTCAGGTCGCTACCAGCATCCGCCAGGCAGTTTTTCAGCACCTGCTGATGGTACACGGTCGTCTCCGCGTGAACGGCATCAGCCGCCATCCAGACACACCCGGCCGGATCCTTGCCACTCAGATATTCCGTAAGATCAGAGATGCCGTTCCGGTTCATGTCGCCAGCACCGCTGTCACCGGGGTGATCCTTGGCCCATTGCTCGGCATCCCGCTTGGAGAGATCCATCTTGACGAGAGTCCCACGCGCCGGGATAACGACCTTGGCCGCCAGCACTCCGTTGATCGTTATGGTCGCCGCATCGCCGGTGCGGGCGGTATTCAACAGCCGCGCCCCCACCGAGTCCATCGGCACCCGCAGCACGTATTTAAGGTCCGCACCCACCGAGTATGAAATCGGTTTCGCGGCTATGCCGTCCAGCGTGATTACCACGCTGTTGCCGCTCGCAGCGGTTAGCGCCGTGCCGTAATAGACGACATCCGGTTCGCCTATCATCGCCAAGACGTTGCCGGCTGCACCCGTAAAGAGTGCAGTCGCCATGATAATCACCATCAGTATATGTTTCAGCATTGTGGAGTCCCCCTGCCGTTTAAAAGCAATCTTTGTCATGTCAGTTCCCCGAATAGGCATAGGTCTGGAAGAACATCTTGATGTCGTCCACCGAGTCTATGAAGGTGTTCAAACCGGCATCTTTGTTGAACAGGAGCGTCGAACCGGGGATAATCAGCATCCACTGGGTGTTCCAGACCGAACGGCCGATCAGCCTGCTGTCGGTGGTGGTCTGGCCCGGATCGAAGGCGCCGCCGTAGGAGTAGGCGCGGAAGTCCGACATTTTCCTGATACCGGCAAATTCATCGCTGAGCGAGTCATTGACCGGTATAAAGTCCGGATTCTTCAGGTCGCTGGCGCCAATAGGGAACGGCACCGGCAGTTTTTGATCCTTCACCTGCCACTCGCGGGTGGCGAAACCATTACCGGTGGGGGAACGGAGCACATCCGCGCCGGTCGGTACCAGGTAGACTCTTGGTGTGGCAGAGAGCCCGGCATGGTTGTAGTTCTGGAACCAGAGTCCCACCGAACGGATCCTGGTGGAGAAGTTGCTGGTGCTGTAGGCGCTGTCGCCGCCGCTTAACGGCCAGCCGAACAGGTTTTTGCCGTAGGTGATGGTGGTCGGGAACTTGATGACAATGCCCGGTTGTGCACCGGCGCTTTCCGGTGCAAATGGCCGGCAGTAGCGCTTGAACTCCGGGATTTTCCAGATGTCGTCAACCTTGTGATTTTTCAAGACATCTTTCCAGACGTCACTGGAAGTCGCATCGGGCAAGACCCTGAACAACTCGGTGCGCAGTGAGAACGGCGTCGTCTCGGTCTGCGGGTTGTTGAAACCGAGCTGGGTCTTGTAGACGCTGAAGTTCTGGGAGAGGCGCGCCATGACATCGGCCAGACCGGGGAAACCGGCCTGTGGCAGACCGTTACTGACCACGCCAAGAGTACGCTGACGGGCGATCTCGGTGAGGAATTTACGCCCGGCGCCGGAGGCGGTCCCCAGCAGGTTGGTTTCATAATCGTACGCCGTGGCCGCAAGGTAGACGTATTTGGCGGCCAGATCGAACTGGGCCCGGTACTTCTGGATGGCATCGTTGCGGAACACCCGGAAGCCGAGATCCTGGAAGCGGTATTCCTGCACATTGGCCGCCGCCTGTTTGCGTTTTTCCGCCAGTTCGTCCCAGACCCGCAACCCTTCAGCCAGGGCGACCTTGTAGTTGCCCACCGCCTGCTGCAGAGACTCGTTCAACTGATAGGTTTCGATCAGCTTCGGATCTATGTCGGAGAGGCTGTTGTTCAGATCCTGCACCAGCTTCCAAACCTCGTAATTGGCCTCTGAGGCATTGATCTCCAGTTCCATTCCGGACGCAATCCGCTCCTTGATCGTCCCCATAGAGAACTCGGCCATATCAGTAGCATCACCAAGCACATCTACAGTTGATGTGGTCAGAGCAACCGCAGCCTTAACCACACCTTTCAGAGGAGCCATGACGTCACCACCTGCAGCGACTCCGGCAATAACCGAATCAGGAATAGTCTCGGCGATACCATCACCAACTTTTTGTATAGTTGAGCTTACCCTTTTCACAACCAGGCCCGCAAAATGGATATTATTCAGCACAACATCCAAGGTGATCTGGGCAGCCTCGTTCAGATTCCTGAGGGTCAGCTGATCCGCAAGCACGTGGTAGCGCATCTCCAGATTTGATTTCGCGGCTTCGATTCCCCCGGTGATATTGTCCAGTTCCTTGAGCGCCTTGTTGTAGTTGGCTTCGGCAACTACCATGTCGGACAGTGCCTGTTGTATCCGGCCCGGTGCCCGACGTTTGCCGGCCCAGACGGGATTTTTCACCTGCCAGAAGTCATCGGTGGCAATGGTGTAACTCACCTCTTGCAGGTACTGGCCGCCGCCACCCACAGATGAGGTGGTGGTCAGCCCGCCGAGATAAGGGAGCAGATCAAGCATCATGGAGAACTCTCGCTTGTAGGTTTTCGTCCCGGCAATCGGTTTGCCGGTCAGTTCGGTTTTTTCGACTATATTGTAATGGAAGATATCCGGGCCATCGTACCCGTCCGGGTAGGTCTTGCCGGCGCCGATGTCATCACTGTAGGGATAGCCGAAGATCTCGATCAGGCGATTGCGGTAATCCCGCTCCTGATCGGTCAGGTTCTTCTTGAAATCCTCCAGAGTGTCCTGATTCTGGCGCAGTCGCTGGGTATAGCCATTGGCATAGTCATAGGAGGCGATGGCATTCTCCAGCGCCTTTTCGGCCCGGACATAGACCTGCTCGAAGTGGGTCTGACCGGCAAAACCGAAGCCCGCGTCGATCATGGCCGGGTCGATGTCGAACGGCACCACCCCCTTGACCAGACCGACCGGATTGATTCCGCTGTCGACTTCGCTCATCTTGGCCTGCATGGCGTGGAACTGAGAGGAGATTGATTGCAGCTCAGGCACCTTGCTCCGGTCAATTTGCTGAATATCGGCACCCGGCAGTATTTCCGTCACAAACAGCCCATTGGCGTCTTTCATGTAATTGCCGTTGCTATCCTTTTTATTTTGCACCCGATCATGAGCCGTTGCCGGAACGCTGTCCGGCAGAACAGCGTTGGCGGTGGCCCAGTCGAACAAGGCCGCCTGACCGGCGCGGCGCGCCCATTCGTCAACACCCCAGGCACGGCTTGGGTAGCTGTCCTTGTACCCCTGCCACTGGCCGGCAGGGTCATCGGTGTAGAGTTTCTTGTAGGTCAGATCAAGTATCTCGGCTCCGGTCTTGGCTCTGGCAGCGGCAATGGAGGCGAATTTGCGCTCATCAAGATAATCGACCATGATCGGGTTGCCGACAACCAGCACGAACTCTACCCTCGGTTCCCAACTGAAGCTCGGATGCCCCAGCAGTTTGTAATAATAGTTGATACTTTGCAGATAGTGACCCCAAGCATCGCCATGCCCCTGGGGGTACATAGTCTTGGCGTCGGCGGCGTCGATGACCCCGCTTTTATTCTGATCAGTGATGTTGTAGTTCTGGGCGTATGCCACCTCCCCCTCTCCCTGGGTGAAGTTCCAGATAAGGCGGTTGTAGTAGGGGGTGTTTTTAGTGGTGATGGCAGAGTCGTCGCGACCGCGCATCAGAGCCAGTTCTTCCTCCAGCAGAGAATCCGCCTGGTTTTGGAAGGCAAAAACCGACGGGGCCATGTTGCCGTACTCGGCGCTCTTGGTGCTAAAGCCGATGGTCGGGTCAACAGCGTCGGCGTAGGCTTCGTTCCCCAGGGCCAGGTAGAAAGTGGCGAGCCTGCTGGAGATATTAAGCAGGGCATCGTTGGTCGGCCCGTAGTTCTGGGGCGGCACGGCATCAATGCTGAACTGACGACCGCGATTGAGCACCGTTTCGTATGCGGAAATCAGACCGAGGCTGTTCAGATAGGCGGGGTCATTGCTGAAGGCTACGGGCCCTTCGTAGCGAGCGCCGAACTGGGAAAGCATGCTCACCGTCGTATTGGTGGCGCTGTTGCGGAAATCGGTCACCCTGGCTTCCAGCGGGTTGAGGGCGTCAACCACCCGCTTGATCCACCCCATGGCAAGCATCGGCGTATCTTTAGTGTTGGCGCCGCTCCAGAGGCTCCAGTTGGTCTTGCCATCACCGGGATCAGGTGAGACAGCAACAGCCGGCCAGGCGCTCTTGTAATAATAGCGCGCCACAAACCAGTTATCCGACATGGTAAACGGTGAAGCGCCCTCAATGGTGATATCCGTCTGGCCCGGATCGTTATTGACAACGAGGGCTCCGCTGCTGTCTTTCTTGTAAGCGGTATACGGCTTCCAATTACCGGTCGCCGCACCGGAACCGGGAAGATCAGGAATACCATTATTGACAGACTGATAGGACCAGTCGAAGGTGAATTTCTCCGGTTCGCCGCCGAAATCGCCGGTGTAGTGCAGGGTCAGCTTCTCGTCAAAGACGTTCTTTGATTTAAGCGCTTTGATTACCCCCTGAAATACCGGGGATTTGGCAACCTTGATGACATGCAGAGCCACCGGCAGATCTTTCACCGCTTCTGCGTCGCTGTTGTTTTCGGCGATGACTACATACCCCTCTCCCTGAGCCATGCCGGCCGTGAGGGCATTTTTTTCTCCAATTATGGAACGGGCGGCAATCGGTGACAGGCCGGCACCATTCGGCATCAATCCCAGTTTGATGCCCCAATTGGCGGTAAAATCATAGAAATCTGCTGTCTTGAACGGGTTCTTCGGACTAGATGGATAGGTGGCAGCGTTGGGATTTCTGGCGCTGTTGTAGAGAGCATCTACTGCCGCTGTCCAAATCACATCAGTACTCAGCCCCTTAATGGTTTCTCTCTCGGTCGCGGTCATAAGGTTGGGGAGGAGCCAATCCGTACCGTCCGCTGGTTGATCTATTATCTGGCCGTCGGCAGAGAGCCAGACCCCTTTAAAACCAAGCCTCTTGTTGTTCTGATCATAAAAGAGGCGCGTCTGGATGGCAAACGGAAGCTTCGTGAACACCAGAACTCCACCCTGTCCTACCTCAGTGTCAAGACCCTTAACTATGCCGCTAACAACGGTGTAGTCGGCCGGAAGAAAATTGTAATACAGACTCCGCACCGGCGCATACAGCTTAGCTAGCGGGCCGCCCCCTTTGTAGACATTTTCATCGTAAATGACTTCGGCGGTCAGGAAGTTATAGAGATCAGGTAAATCACCGGAGACGGTGTTCCGAGACTTGGTCAGGGTATCGCCGACCCCCAATACCGCTGCGGTGGCGGGCCATTTCGTTATATAGGTGACATCCGCCGGTGCAGCACCGTCAGTAAAAGTAGCGGTGGCGCTGCCGTCATGCAGAAACGGCAGACTATCGCCGACGTTTTTGATACCGTATCCTGTTGCAGGCCAGTAAAAACCGGCGTCCATCTTGTAGAACCACTTCATGACAAAGCTTGATTTATCGGCATCCGCAATGAGATCTCCATCCTTCCAGTTGGCCGCCTTTGCCCAGTGCCCGTTCTTTTTATCGAGCAGATGCCATTGCCCCCCTGTAACGCCTCAGTCGGAATTGGACTTTCAGGCCGCTTGATCTAATGGTAAGTCAGCTTCTCCTGAATGCCTGATTTCAGAATAAGCTTGCTGTCGTTTTAGTTTTCT
>VFJW01000050.1 GCA_009885845.1 Geobacter sp. | reverse complement strand
TCTCATCATGACGCCGGTAATATTCGTACTGATGAAAAAACGGGATCTTAAAAAAGGACGTCTGTACTATTCAGGGATGAAACATTAACTATCTATTCGATACTTTATGTATTGAGCGCCGAATAAACTACTGCTATAGTGCTTCAAAATCCTGTTTCAGAAGGTGTCTCTAGTGGCAGAACTATTGCACAGACAGACAGACAGACAGACAGACAGACAGAAAATATCCTCCTGACAAATACCACTGTCAACAATTATTCTGATTGATGCCCATATAAACCGGCGTTGCGGTGTTTTCCGTGCGCCGGTTTTTTTGTTTGCAGCGCCACTTTTCTGATGGAGCCAATATGTTCCCAACTCATTCAACACGTCATATGAGTAAAATCTCCCGTCACAATACCCTTATCACCTTCGTAGCGGTTGCCGTAGCGACGTTACTCTCCGTTACCTGCTCCCATGCCATTGTCGCACCGGCGAAAGCGGGTGCCGGGCAGCGCCTTAAATTGACCATTGAGGATCACTACCACCCCTACTCTTTTATCAATGAACAGGGACAACCGGACGGCTTCAGTATCGAAATAGCACGGGCTGTTGCCAAAGTAATGGATCTTGAGCTTGAGATGCGGGCGGGAAAATGGGATGTGGCGCTGAAAGAGCTTGAAACAGGGCAGATAGATTTGATCCCTATAATTGCTTACTCCCCCGAACGAGGGAAGATATTCAATTTCTCGGTTCCGTATACCGTAGTTTTCGATGCAATTTTTTTCAGAAAAGGGACTGCCGGTATCCGTTCGTTCAAGGATCTCGCCGGTAACAGGGCTACACCATATTGGCGGCTAATACCGTTGCTGAAGCCATCCGCCTTGCAACTGAACAGACGGGCGACATACACCTGCTGATTGCTGATGTGATCATGCCGGATCTGAACGGCAAGGATCTGGCGGACAAGGTGCAGGTTCTCCATCCGCAGATCAAAAGTCTCTTTATGTCGGGATACACCGCCGGCATTATCGCTCATCACGGCGTACTCGAAGCTGGTGTGCATTTCATCCAGAAACCGTTCTCACTCCCTGAACTTGCGGCCAAGGTGCGGGAGGTGCTGGATGGCAGGTGAATTAGTGTGCTGTCAGAATAAGAGCTTGTCCGTTTTTTAAGATCAGGAAAAAACAACGGGAGTCGCAGTTCGAGCGGCTTTCTCCTCGGCGAGCGGGGTGAATTTATAGACAAAGCGTGGACAGGGATAAGCACAAGGAAGCCGTGCTGTCGCTCCTGCGAATCTGGTTGAAAGAGAATCACAACCGATCAAATACTTCTTTTATGGTACATTCTTCAAAGTTGGTAATTCCATTGACTCTTATAACATACTCCCTGATTTTTCCTTTAGACTGGATGGCCCAATGACCGAAACCGCCCACCGTACCGTATGCCGTAGTGAGTACACCGCTCCTGATTACCACATCGACAGCATTGACCTCCGTGTTGAACTTGGCGACGATGTCACCATTGTTACCTCCCGACTGGTTGTTCGGGCGGCGTACGATTCGTCGCTCTGCAAACGTCCGCTCTTTCTGAACGGCAAGCATCTTGAGCTGACTGATCTGAAGCTTGATCGGGTAACGCTTGATCCGACCCGTTACTGCGTTACCGGTGAACTGCTGACCATCCACGAGGTCCCCGCCGAATTCACTCTGGAGGTGAAGACCCTGCTTCGCCCCCAGGATAACACCGCTTTGGAGGGGCTTTACCGCTCGTCCGGAATGTTCTGCACCCAGTGTGAGGCGGAAGGATTCCGCGCCATCACCTACTACCCGGATCGGCCTGATGTCCTGACGCTTTTCACCACCACCATCATTGCTGATCGCCTCAGCTGCCCGATCCTGCTCTCCAACGGCAACCTGAAGGCCGCCGGCGAATTGTCGGATGGCCGCCATTTTGCTGTCTGGCACGACCCGTTCAGAAAACCGAGCTATCTGTTCGCCCTTGTTGCAGGTGATCTGGTCTGTATCGAAGACAGTTTCACCACCTGTTCCGGAAGAAGTGTCGCACTGCAGATCTACGTGGAGCAGCAGAACCGCGACAAGTGCGACCATGCGATGCGTTCTCTCAAAAAAGCGATGCGCTGGGATGAAGATGTTTTCGGTCGGGAGTATGATCTTGACCGCTATATGATCGTGGCGGTCGATGATTTCAATATGGGGGCGATGGAAAACAAGGGGCTCAATGTCTTCAACTCCTGCTACGTCCTCGCCACTCCGGCGTCTGCCACCGACAGTGATTACCGTGCCATCGAAGAGGTCATCGGCCACGAATATTTCCATAACTGGAGCGGCAACCGGGTGACCTGCCGTGACTGGTTTCAACTTTCCCTGAAAGAAGGACTGACCGTGTTTCGTGACCAGGAATTTTCCTCCGACATGCAGTCGCGCGGAGTGAAGCGGATCGAAGATGTGCGGAGTCTGCGGACATCGCAGTTTGCCGAAGACGGCGGCCCGATGGCACACCCGGTGCGCCCGGATTCATATATCGAGATCAATAATTTTTACACGGCGACCGTCTACAACAAAGGATCAGAGCTTGTCCGGATGCAGCATACGATGCTCGGTGCTGAGCGCTTCCGCTCCGGAATGGATCTCTATTTTGATCGTTTCGACGGACAGGCGGTGACGGTTGATGACTTCGTACAGACCATGGCTGAGGCGGGGGCGATCGATCTTGGTCAATTCGCCCGCTGGTACAGTCAGGCAGGCACGCCGCGGCTCAGTGCCAGCGGCACGTATGATGCTGCCGACGGCACCTATACCCTGACGGTCAGCCAGAGTTGTCCGGCTACCCCCGGTCAGCCGGAAAAGAAGCCGCTGCATATTCCGCTTGCGATGGGATTGCTCGGCAAAAACGGAGCGGAACTGCCGCTGACCCTTGCAGAAGAAGCCAGTCAAGGAGGGACTTCACGGCTCATACATCTGCACAAAGCTGAAGAAACATTCCGCTTCACCGGTCTTGAAGAGGAGCCAACCCCGGCACTGCTGCGCGGTTTCTCAGCGCCGGTCAAGCTTGACTATCCCTATCGTCATGACCAGCTTGCATTGCTGATGGCGCATGAACCGGATCCTTTCTGTCGCTGGGAAGCGGGGCAGCGGATGGCGGTGCAGGTGATTCTCGGATTGTCGGAAGATGTGCAGGAGGGGAGGGTGCTGACTCTTGATCCGGCTTTTGCGGCCGCCTTCCGGGTGTCGCTGGTCAGTAGTCACCCTGATCAGGCGTTCCTCGCCGAAACATTGACGCTTCCTGCGGAGAAATACCTTGCCGAACTGGTGCCGGTCGTTGATCCGGGTGCACTGCACACCGCCCGCCAGTTTGTTGTTCGATCACTTGCTGCAGAGTTCAGGAAGGATTTTCTGGCAGTACGGTCACGCTGCCTGAGTGAAACACCCTACGCTCCTGATGACGGCCGCTCCGGCGCCCGGCGCCTGGCCAACCTTTGTCTGGCCTACCTGATGAGTACCGGCGGCCGGAGTGAAATCGACCTCTGTCTGCAGCAGTACCGGCGTGCCGACAACATGACCGACAGCATCGGTGCGCTGATACCGCTTGTTTCGTGTGATTGTCCGGAACGGAGAGAGGCTTTGGACGATTTCTATCTTCGCTGGCAGGGAGATCGTCTGGTGGTTGACAAATGGTTTTCGCTCCAGAGCGGTTCCATTCTTCCCGGAACGCTGGACGAGATCCGGTCGCTGGTGGAGCACCCGGCTTTTGAGCTGACCAATCCCAATCGATTTCGCTCCCTGGTCGGGGCATTCAGTCAGGGGAATCAGGTGCACTTTCACGATCCAGGCGGAGCGGGGTACCGTTTTCTGACCGATCAACTGCTCCGGCTGATTCCGGTCAATCCGCAGGTGTCGGCCCGTATGTTGGCTCCGTTAACGACCTGGCGGCGTTTTGAGAGTGGGCGGAGTGCTTTGATGCGGCAGGAGCTGCAGCGGATTCAGGCTGTTCCCGATCTGCCGCGGGATGTGTATGAAGTGGTGACAAAGAGTCTGGAGGGGTGACCGGATGAAATCGTACCGATAAGGAGTTGTGGCTTTGCTCAATTACGCTATCCGGTTGATTGAGCGGGAAGAGGGATTGGGTGCGTAACAAAAATCCGTTAAAACCTGTTTACAGCACTTTTAACAGGTGCTATTGTCAGGTCATCTAATTTATCAGGGGGGCCGGATGCAAACCGTAAAATTTTCGGAAGATGTAATTCCTTTGACGGATGTAAAGATCAATCCTGGAAAACTGGTTAAACAGGTGGCCGATAATCACCGGCCTATGCTCCTTACCAGTCGGGGACGCGGGGTTGCCGTGCTGCAGGGGATCGCCGATTTTGAGGCTCGCGATGAGGAACAAAAGTTTATGCGAGCCATTGTTCAGGGACTTATGGAGTTGGAAGATGGTCGGGAGATAAGCCTTGCCGATGTAAAGAAGCAGTTGAACCTGGGCGTGTGAGGATGCCGACAAAAACGATAGTTTCATTCGCTCCATCGGCTTTGAGTGATATTCAGGAAATGCAGGCATGGTATGCAGAGCAGTTTGTGCCGGAGATCGGTGAGCGCTTTGCCCGAGGGATCATTGAAAAGGCCGAGGCACTTCAGACGCATCCTGACATGGGGCGAATTGTTCCTGAATTTGGAGTTGCCATGTTGCGAGAACTGATTCACCCACCGTTCAGGATCGTCTATCGTCATGACGGGAACAGAGTACGGGTGGTGAGAGTCTGGCGCAGTGAGCGGTTGTTGAAGCAGCCGTAAAGTACATTTTCAGGAATTGGTTTCCTTAAGGGGTTAATCATACATGTATTCGATCAAAGAGGTGCGATAGCGTATCCTTGACAAAATAATCCCGCAAGGTAATATTCTTGAATACCAAGTACTACCCGGAGGTGATATATACCTCCACAAATAAGGGCTTTGCCTGCTCATTCAATATGATCGGGAGTTTTCCGATCCTGTGTTGATTAAAATTACAGCCATCTGACAAATAGATTCACAAACCACTCTTTTACTCTCGGCAGTAGCGGCCTGTTTTCCCACTCATCCGGTAGAATCTGCTTTGAACCAGCCAGATCCCTGATAAACATGTTTTCCATTTCAACGGCAAACTCGCGACTCAGGATAACGGCATTTACCTCGTCATTGCTTAATAAACTCAAAAAATCCATGTTAGTAGAACCGACTGTTGACCAGACATTGTCTATCACTGCGGTTTTTGCGTGCAGCAGAGCCGTACTGTGTTCATACAGCTTTACTCCCGATTTTAAAAGCCCGGAGTAGTAATGCCGCTGTGCATGAAGGGCCAATCTGGAATCGGTGATTCCGGGGAGGATAATCTTGACATCAACTCCGCGTTTGGCTGCATCAGAAAGAGCCTTTACGATCTGATCGTCAGGGATGAAATAGGAATTAGTCAGGTGAATTGAATGTTCTGCATAAACGATGGCCGACACATAGACGATAAACGGGATTCTGTTGCTCTCGCCCGGAGTGCTGCCGATCACCCGGACAAGCGACTTCCCGGATTCTTTTATAACGGGGAAATAGTTCCGTTCTGACAGTTTTGGACCTTTTTGCTGCTGCCAGGTGTCAAGGAAGAGCCTCTGAAATTCAGCAACGGCCGGACCTTCAACCTGAATGTCGGTGTCGCGCCAATGAATTGACTTCTTATCGCCCTGATTCCGTCTGAGAGGAGAGCTTGAATACACCTCGCTGATGTTTATGCCGCCGATAATGGCAATTTTCCCGTCGACGATCAAAATCTTGCGGTGATCCCGGTGTGTCAGTCCCCATTTTTCCGAGCTCTTCAGTGGATTTAAAGGATTGAATTCGACGATCTGCATTCCGCTCGCAGTCAGGCGCTGGAAAAACGAAGCCGGAGTATTCATACTCCCCATACTGTCATACATGATATGTATCTGGACACCTTCCGACTGTTTTTTCAGTAACAGTTCGGCAAATTTGCGGCCGGTTTCATCATCTTCAATAATATAACTTTCAAGGTTGATATGGTCTTTGGCACTTTGAATTATTTTGAACATTGCGGCATAGGTAGCCTGGCCATCGGTGAGCAGGGTGACCCTGTTGCCTTTCGTCAGAGGACTGTCGGTGACCGATTCTACTACGGTGGTGTGGCGTTCCAGAATGTTTGTCGGATCCACGGATCGCTTCAACTTTTCCATGACGGCTTTGCTTTTCGGGATGGACAGCTCTCCACGGGACGAAACAATCGGACGTGGTTGTTGGGCAGACGGAGTATCGTCAATTATTTCAGATACGTTCGGCAGAGTCGCACAGCCATTGCCGGTGCTCAGAAAAGAGGCGAGCAGAAAGAATAAAATGAAAGGTTTCATGATTGTTACCATTACCATTTCCCCTCTCCCTTCGGGAGAGGGTGGCCAAAGGCCTGGTGAGGGCCTTCGGCGCCGAAACTTTGCAACTATTTCCCGAAAACTTTTTTTATCTGGCCGATCTTTTCCTGCGTTTTGCCGGCTTTCTTTTCAGCGGCGCCTTCAGCTCTTAATTTCGGATTATCGCTCAGTTTACCTGCGATCTCCTTGACGGTACCCTTCACTTCATGAAGAGTTCCTTCTGCTTTGTCTCTGATGCTTGATTTCATGGTATCCTCCTGTAGGACAACAACCTGGAATAGAGCACTAATCACGAACGGATTCATGATCTGCTCAACCAGTAAAAGGCAACTACTGTGCCAGAGATGTAGAACTGCAGTTAATGTTGCAACGGCCTGATTATACGGACGTAAATAGGTGTAGATCAGTGGGGAAAGGGGGAATGCCGTCACCTTGATCCGTCATGCCTGACATTACTGCCATATATGACGGACTGAGTGCTTCTGGTTTGGTCGGTCTGTTTATCACGAAGTTTTTTTACTATTCTGCTTTATGTTCGTGGACTTCTGACGTTATATCCCGCCATACCGTGAACAGGATTGCAAAGAGAACCGGTCCTGCAATAAGGCCGAGTATTCCGAACGCAAATACTCCGCAGATTGCTCCGAGTACAACCGCCAGTACCGGGATATTGCTCTGTGCGCCAATGGCAAGGGGGCGTAGCGCGTTATCGGCAAGTCCCACCAGGAACAGACACCAGAGCGCCAGAAGTCCGGCCTTGAGATACGCCCCATTGATGGCGACAAGGAGAACAAGGGGTACCCAGACTATGGCCGTGCCGACTACCGGCACAATCGCTGCCAGTGCCGTCAATGCGGCACACAAAGCCGGTACCGGAACTCCGGCGACAAGATACCCGAGGCCGGCGATTGCACCCTGGGCAAGACAGGTCAGGATTGTTCCGATGGTCACGGCTGTTGTTATGGAACGTATCTCGGAAACAAAGTGGTGCGCTTTTTCCCGGTCCGCAGCGAACCGGTCGACAGCGACTGTTACAATCCGTTCGCCGTCACGGTAGACAAAAAAGAGCATGAACAGCGTCACTGCAAGGGTGAAGAGTAGTTCTCCGAGATACTTTGCGGTATTGGTGGTCAACTCAAGCAGATAGCCTGAAGCAAAACCGGCCAGTTTGGCGCCGAGTCCCGAAATATCGATGCCGAAACGTTCACCCAGGGCGAGAATCTTTCCCGCAAACGGAACATTGCTGAGTACTCCACTCCCGGTCGTCGCAAAGGCCTGAACAAGTCGTTCCCCCTCCCGGTACCAGTCGGCGGCATTTTGGACGACCATGACTGCCATGGCTGCAAAGGGGAGTATGAAACAAATGGTTATGGCGAGAACCATGATTCCGGCAGAGCGGTCAGGATGTGCAGGAAACTTTCTGGCAAGGCGTTCGTGGTAGGGCAGGGTCGCAATACCTATGATGAGAGCCCACGCCAGCGGCTTTGCGATCGGGGCCGCCAACTGTGCAGTCAGCCAGACTGCGACAGCCGTGGCAAGGGCAGCCACGATGCTCAGGTAGATCTTTTTGTCCATGTGCATCACCTTTCCGCGTCCTCATTCCAGATCGGGTTATTTCTGTCATCCGGATGCAGTTTTATCAACTCCACCGGATCTACATGCCAAAATGACTTGTCAATTGCACCTGCCGTGTATTCCTGTTTTTTCCCATGGGAAAACGGACACCACCAGTTTTCCACGATCATCACCAGATACGCTGCGTACTTGAAGAGAGCAACACTCAAGGGGCAATAATGCTTGCAGTTGAGAATCCAGAAAATCCGGTAGTGCGCCGGATGATACCAGGCAATATTGACGACCGGCTGCTCAATATTCGTAAACCGATGAGAAATCCGGGTGGGGACAAAATCCCAGTAGGATTTGATGTCCATGCCGCCGACATATCTCAAATGGGTCTTCACCAGAACTATTCCCATAATCACGAACGGCACCGTTGTAAGAATGGGGAGATATACCAGCGGAACACCGACTATTATTTTCCAAAACGGCCGTTTCACATAATTACAGCCAACTTTTACTCTGTCCATCTGCCATCCTTTTAGAACAAATATGAATTATAAACCAGCCGTTTCTCATCCGGAGCTTCCAAATGGAAACGAATTAACTTCCCTGCGCACCCATCATCACGACGACACGGTGCGTTGCCAACCGGCTTTCAAGCGCTATCCAACCATCGGTCACCCGTTCGCCATCCAACTCCACCCAGGCGACACCGCTCTCGACTCCGTTCGGATTTTCGACCTGAATTGCGTAGATCGTTTCGCCGTGCCGATAACTCAGACTGAACCCCGGCCATGTCCCCGGAATGACCGGGTTCATACGCAACTGTCCGTTCCGTATCTGCAGGCCCAGCACCTCTTCAATCCAGGCCCGGTACATCCATGCTGCTGAACCGGTATACCACGACCATCCTCCCTGTCCACTCCGTTCGGGTAACCGGTATACATCGGCTGCAACAACATATGGTTCAACTCCGTAGCGGTGTGCCGTCTCCGCATCACGGGAATGTTCGATCGGATTAAGCATGCGCAGCAGCTGCACTGCCCGCTCCCCATCTCCCGTGCGGGCCATGGCCATGGCCATCCATAGCGCGGCGTGGGTATACTGACCACCGTTTTCCCGCACTCCGGGCGGGTATCCCTTGATGTAGCCGGGCGAAGGTTCAGATGTTTCGAATGGTGGCTCGAAGAGCAGCACCAGATCTTCCTCAGGGAGAACAAGGTGCCGCCAGGCTGACTCCAACCCCTGTCCGGACCGCACTGGGTCGGCAGCACCGGAAAGCCAGGCCCACGACTGCGGGAGAGAATCGATCCGTGCCTCCCTGTTTGCTCCGGAGCCGAGCGGAGAACCATCATCAAAGGTTCCGCGCAGATACCACTCGCCGTCCCATCCGGCCAGTTCCGTTCGCCGGATCAGTGCTGACCGGTCCTCCTGATAACTTCTGCTCAGTTCCGGCTGCTGCAACAGGATTGACAGTTCTGACATTCCTTTTAAAACTTCGCAGAGGAACCAGGCGAGCCATACGCTCTCGCCTTTTCCTCCGGCGCCTACCAGATTCAGCCCGTCGTTCCAGTCGCCGGTCCCGATCAACGGAAGCCCGTGCGGTCCGATCGTCAAACCGCGGGAGAGTGCGCGCCGGCAATGTTCAAAGAGTGTTTCCTGCCCCGGAGCTACCTCCGGAGTTATAAATATTTCGTGTTGATCATCTGCCAGCAGGGGAGCGATGAGATACGGAATCTCTGTCAGCAGGATGGCTGAATCACCGGTTGTCCTGACATACTGCGCAACTACATAGGGAAGCCAGAGCAGGTCGTCAGAAATGCGTGATCGAATCCCGGCACCACCAGGCGGATGCCACCAATGCTGAACATCTCCCTCCCTGAACTGACGCCCGGCGGTAAGCAGAATCTGATCACGCGCCAAATCCGGTCTTACGTAAAGCAGGGCCATGACATCCTGCAGCTGATCACGAAAACCGAAGGCGCCGCCGGACTGATAGAAAGCGGAACGCCCCCAGAGGCGGCAGCTTACGGACTGGTACTGCAGCCAGCGGTTGATCAGGATATCAGCTGACGGTTCGGGGGTCTGTACCGTGATTGTTCCGAGCAGTTCGTCCCACCACCGGATAGTATCCCGGAGATTATTTTCAAACGCCTGCTCTTCCTGGCAGCCGAGCAGCAGCAGTCGGGCTTCTGATAATGATCCGGCCTGTCCCAGCAGACAGATGCATTCACGCTGCTCTCCCGGGTTCAGTTCAATGATGGTCCGGAGTGCTGCACAGGGATCCAGCCCGGCCCCGATTCGTTGTGACAGATGGGTTACCTGCATCGCTGCCGGGTTTTCCGGAGAGCGGTTACGGCCTAAAAAGGCGCTGCGGTCGCCACCGTACGATTCAGCTCGGGGAGTCATGGCGGCAAAGGTTACCCGATCTCCGTACTCAGGGTGGTAACGGTTCCACGCCATCAGAGCCTGTGCCTCTTCATCCCAGTTAGTGATGACATGCATCCGGGATGTTTCGCGGTTTTCACCGAGGGTCAATTCCACATAATAGGTTATCGAGAGCCGGCGTTTCCGGGATGAGGCATTGGTGAGGCGCAGTCGCTGCAGTTTTACCGGTTTGCCGCCACTACTATCCACCGGAACAAAGACAGTCAGTTCCTGCTCAATGCCGTGACTGTTGTGTTCGAAAACGGTATAGCCCGCGCCATGCCTGGCCCGGTAGGCTGTCTCTTCACGGATTGGCGCTGCGGTTGGTGACCAGAAGAGTCCGCTCTCCTCGTCGCGGATGTACAGTACCTCAGAAGTCGGATCGAGTACCGGGTCATTTGACCAGTCGGTCAGTCGATTGCGCTGACTGTTGCCATACCAGGTGAAACCGGCACCGGTTTCGCTGACAAGTGTGCCGAAGGTCGGGTTTGCGATGACATTCACCCAGGGGGCCGGAGTGTTGGAGCCGGGGCCGAGATACATCACGTATTCATGCCCGTCAGCGGTAAAACCGCCCAGACTGTTAAAGTAGTTCAATTCCATGAAAGGGAGCATGGCCGATGGTTCCGGGGCGACACGTTTTCGGGTCAGCTTTTCCTGTGATACGGGAAATTCAGCCGGTACCCCCAATTGATGTGACAGCGTTCCGCGTGCCGCAATCAGCACGACACTTGCCGCAGCCTTGAGAAGGATGAGATCCTCCGCCGGCATATTCGCCGCACGTAATAAATAAATTCTACCTGCCCGATCAGTTGCGGCGGAAATCGTATGCGACTGGATCATCCGCTGCAGCTGTTCCTGCAGCGGTTGCTGGTAACTCCCGACTTCTTCGTTGAGGATCACCATATCGGTCGATAAGCCGTGCATCCGCCAATACGTGTGAGCCTGAAGCAGCTGGCGGATCAGTCCTGTCTCCCGTGACTCGCCGATAGTGATCAGAATCAGCGGCAGATCCCCGGATATAGCATAGGGCCATAATCCGGACTGCCCCTTGTGGTTGTCGTCAAGTCGTTCCGATGGGGGCCGCAGCAGGTGATTGGGAAACAGTAAATGACTTGCCAGCTGCTGGAAACGTCGCGCTTCCTCAGGTTGGATGTGCAGCAGCTGGAGCTGCTGCTGAGCGGAGCCCCAGGCAAAATCCATAGCGCGCTCGGCGGCATGCAGGTCACTGTATTTATCCATCAGCAGCAGAACCTGCTCGCGTGATCGTCCGGCAGCTAGCACCAGAGAGAGCTGAATCCGCTGTCCTGACTCAAGGTTGAAACTACGCCGCAGACTCAGTATCGGGTCCAGAACATAACCTTGATGGTTACCGAGATCCTCAGTGGCTCCGGCAGGATTGGCAAGGTTCCGGCCGCGACTGATAAACTTCGCCCGGTTGGTTTCAAACTGCCATCTCTTTCTATGAGGAACTGTGCGCCCGGCATGATGGAGCGTCAGGCAGTGTGCTACATACAACGGCAGCTCCTGATCACTTCGTGGTCGCCGGCAGGCGAGGAGTACGTGCTGTTCGGGCAGTGCTTCTGTCTGGATGAACAGTTTGTTGAAAGCAGGATGTTGACGGTCAGCGTTATGCGGCGCCATGGAGAGTTCAACATAACTGGTCATATTGAGGCGGCGTGCGTGTGAAGAGCGGTTTATCAGGGTAATCCGCCGGACCTCCACATCATCTTCAGGCGAGACAACCACCACGGTTTCCGTGTGGATACCTTTATCGATGCGGCGGAAAACAGCCCGATCGAGCGTGAATTCAGCAGAATAACGCTTGCACTTTCCGCCGACCGGATGCCAGGTGTTGGACCAGAGTCGATCCCGTTCAGGTTCATGGATGTAGCAGAATGTTCCGTGCGAATCACTTGTTGGATCTGATCGCCATCGGGTCAGTTCCTGCCCCTCCCACTGACTGTAGCCGCCTCCGCTGTTCGTAACCATAATGCCATAGCTGCCGTTGCTGAGTAACAGACTTCGAGGGTTGACGGTATGAGGAGTATTGAAGGTGATTCCTGCCGGCGACTCCTGGTCGTCGCATATTTGCAGCGGCTCACTCTGTCGTGTGGATATCACCTGCAGTGGCGGCAGAGTCGGGATACGCTCCTGAAGCAATGCCTCGAAGGCCCGTACCCGGGGATCGTTATGAAACCGACGCCGGAACGGGTTGCCGTGGAGGAAGTTGATCAAAGCCAGAAACGCCATCCCCTGATGATGGGCCATATACGCCTCAATGACGACGCCGCGTTTCCCCACACGTTGCGATTGCCGACTGAAATCCATAGCCTCGTAAAATCCGTAATCACCCAGCATCCCCAAATCGGTAAGACGTTTCAAGTTTCTTACGGACTCGCCCGGCAAAATGTTCAATGCCAGCAACGTTGCATAGGGTGCGACGACAAGCTGTTCATCAATGCCTCGTTTCAGGCCGAGTACCGGTACACCGAAAGCCTGGTACTGATAGGTTTTTGACAGATCCAGATCGGCAAATGCGGACTCAGAAATACCCCACGGAACAGACCTGGTACGGCCGTAGGCGATCTGGACCGCCACCGCTTCACGGGCTGCTTTTTCCAGCAGAGAATTGTCATAGGAAGATTGGAACAGGAGCGGCATCAGATATTCGAACATGGTGCCGGTCCAACTGAGCAGAACCCGTCGACTGCCGATTGCGCCATAGGGGCGTCCCAGAGAGAACCAGTGTTCCATCGGAACATCCCCGCGGGCAATGGCAACGAAACTGCCGAAGCGGGCTTCGCTGGCCAGGAGATCGTAACTTGAAACATCCAGAGCATCCGTTGAGACATTAAAGCCGATGGAAAACAGTTTACGTTTGGGATCATACAGAAAACGCATGTTCATTCCGGCTGACAGTTCGCGAACATTTGCTGACAGCCGCTCAACCTTTTTGAGAGATTCACCGGCCAGAGTCTGTGCCGATGTGAAGGCCGCGATAACCCGGTCAAGCCATGGGTCCGGCGAAGTGCCGTGAGGGGAGGATTTCTCCCGTAACATGCGAAGCAGTCGGATCGATTCAATCCGGTCAGCGGCAATACCGTAGAGCGATGGCGCGTGACTCAGGTCCTGACGGATTGCGAACAGGGCAGCAGGCCCCAACAGGGCAAGCTCCTCCTCAGACTTCTCCGCAAGGATTTCAATCCAGGAAAGAAAACTGTCTCTATTCAGGGTCCAGGAGGAAATCTGATGTTGAAGCTCCGCACCCCACGGTTCTGTTCCCGCTGCAGAGATGACTGATGAAGCAGAATCATGCGTACTCCGCTGCAGTTGGAGAAGAGCACTGATGCCGGATGGTGGAGCACACCATTCGGTAAGGAGTCTGTCGAGTGTAAGGCGGCAGTCGTCGGTGATTCCTTTATTGGTCAACGATTGTTTCAGAATTTCCCCGGTGTCCACCAGACCGGTAAAAACGGTGCCGGAAAACAGAGGTGCATGTATCAGCTCATCCAGTCCCTGCTCAAGGGCCCATAAGGCACCGAGCAGGTTGCCGCTGTCCACCGTGGAAACGTAGCGAGGTTCAAGCGGAGCCAGGGTCTGGATATCGTACCAGTTCAGGAGATGCCCTTGATATCGATCCAGGCGACCGATGCTTGTCATGCTGCCGGCCAGCATTTCAATAACCTGCTCAACCGTCAGGTAACCGGAGTCGTGGGCTCCCAGAACAGTGGTCAGCCAGAGCCCGATATTGGTTGGACTGGTTCGCATCGCCACGCGTTTTTGATGGGCAACCTGATAGTTGTCGGGGGGGAGCCATGAGGTTTCGGCGGTGACGAACGTTGAAAAATAACGCCAGGTTCGCCGGGCAACCTGCCTGAGAAAGCGGTGGTCTGTCTCCGTAAGTGGCAGTGCCGGTTTTTCGACCGGTCGCAGATTAAGGAACCACGCAAGCAGCGGAGAGGAGAACCATACTAGTAGCCAGGGTAACGCCAGCGGCAGACTGGCTGGCGTGAAGCGCCAGATTGCCAGCCCGACTCCGGCACTGAAGATGCTTCCCAGGGCCAGACTTGCGACGAACAACGGTTGACGCCGAGAGGCGCTCCAGTGTGTCGCCTGGGCCGTCCACTCCAGCAGGTTGCGCTGTGAAATCATGCGCCGGTACCAGACACGGGCAATGGCATCCAGGGTGACCGCAGCCTGATGCGGGATCAGGGCCGCGTCAGCGGTTGCCCGCAGCAGATCGTGCCGTAGTTTTGGCAGAGAAAAGTATTTCAATCCCTTGCGGGTGGTTGCCATGGTAAATGGTTGCGCCAGGGGGTGGAAGAGGAGCTGCATGCCGACTACCAGTGCGGCAATACCCGCAACCAGCGGTGAAATAAACCAGGAGGTCACCAGTAGCCCGAGACTTGCAGCAGGCAGCAGGCTGCGGCGGAGGTTGTCGAGTATCTTCCAGCGATTGAGCAGTGAGAGCGGGTTGGCCCCGCGTCCCTCCGACGCATGCGGGACCCAGGGGAAAATCCACCCTGCAATCTGCCAATCGCCACGCACCCAGCGATGGGTGCGGCTGCTGTAACTCTGGTACCCCTGGGGGAACTCATCGTACAGCTCAATGTCACTGGCAAGTCCCACCCGGACATGTGCTCCTTCGATCAGGTCATGGCTGAGCACCCACTCTTCAGGAAAGCGCCCTGAGAGTACGCGACTGAAGGCCCGTACGTCGTAGATGCCCTTGCCATGATATGAACCTTCGCCGCTGAGGTCCTGATAGACATCAGAGACCGCCTTGGTATAGGGGTCGATTCCGACTGCATCGGCAAAGAGACGGCTGAAAATTGAAATGCTTGTGCTTGGCAGGGTCGGGCTTACCCGTGGCTGTATGATCGTGTACGAACCGGGCATGATGGAACCGGATGCATCGAAGCGGGGCTGGTTGAGCGGATGCGCCAGTGTTTCGACCATTCTGCGGGCTGCCGAGTGCGGCAGTTGGGTGTCGCTGTCGAGCGTGATAATAAACCGGACGTCAGCCAGTCGGAGAGGGTCGCCCAGATACACCAGTCGTGCGGCACCCTCAGGGCGAGTGCCGTCGATCAGGCGGTTCAGTTCCTCAAGTTTACCCCGCTTACGCTCCCAGCCGATAAATTTCTGCTCCGATTCACTCCAGATGCGCTCACGGTGGAACAGGAAGAAGCGCTCGGCGCCATAGCGCCGGTTGAGTTCAGTCAGGCCTTCTGTTGCGATCTGAAGCAGCTGGCCGTCATCGTCTCGCGAAAGCGTGGCCGAATCGGTATAGTCCGTGAACAGGCTGAAAAGAAGATTCGGCTCTTTGTTCGCCAGGTAGCGGATCTCCAGTTTATCTACCTCGGATCGCACTGTACCGGCGTTGGTCAGCATCATCGGGACAACTACCAGAGTGCGAAAGTCATCGGGAATCCCAGAAACTTCGAAATCCATCTTTGGTAGAGGCCGGGCGGGCAGAAGTCGCGTGATCAGGTAATTTACCATCTCAATCGCCAGCTGGCTGACCGGAATCAGCATAAGCAGCAGCAGTCCTGTGCGGATAGCCGGCGGCGGTCCGGTATGTCCGAAGGTGGCAATCAGGAACAGAGCCGAAGCGGAGATGGCGCAGATGCCGAACAGGTACACGAAGGTGTGGTGGAAAATGATCCATGCGAGGATGCGATGGCGCAGCGACTCACGGCACCCGAGCAGCAGGGACAGTTCAGCCCGTCCGTGCCCGGTCAGCCAGGTTACGACGTGATTACGTAAATTGTCACGAGTCGCTTCAGGGCCGTTCTGTGATGCCAGATTGATGACGTGGTCCGCAACCTGTTCCTCGCTCAGTCCGGCAGCTCGGGCAAGCTCTTCAATCGATCGTCGACAGCGATCACGGGTTGCAAAATCCATGTGTGGATAGATACCGGACGGATCACGGCGCAGTGTCTGCTCCACCGGACTGAGTTGCTCGAAGATCTCCCGCCAGTCAAGCAGCGCCAGTTGACGCAGGCTGGTGAATGCATTGCCGCATGACAACTGCTCTCTGGTCTGTCGGTTCTGCTCCCGCAGACTGAAGTCCGGCAGCGGTTTTTTCAGACTGCGCTCAAGCCAGCTTCTGACAGGCGATAATGCAGACTCCTCGTCATAGAGAAGGCTGATCAGTTCGGCGCCGAAATAGGGCGTAGGGGCAGGGTTCGCTTTTGCAAGTTCTGCGAGAATAGCGAACAGCTGGTTTGGATCACGTCGATTGGCGGCGCTCAGCCGGTTAGCCCAGAAACCGGCCAACTGTCGTTCGCGCAGGTCTGCAAGCGCAGTGAAGGCAAGGCTCTGGATGCTTTCAATAAGAGCAATGCGCAGCATCTGCGGGATCGCCCAGAGTTCCGCAATCGTCAGAATCCGCACAGATTGATATGCCTCGATAAACGCCGGAATATTGTCCCGATCCAGGCGCAGTTCTGTATGAGAAACAAGATTTTTGGCAAGATCGTAGATGCATGGCAGTCCCCGGTTTGGATCAGAAGCCAGTGTGGGCAGTTGACGGTAAAAGCTCCGGGGAAGGTTCAGCAGAACATCACGGGCGTTCCCTTCAAGAATATACTCGTTATCCAGAATCCAGTCTGCCGCAGGGGTGGTTTTTTGCTCCAGACGGGTCGCAGCCGCGAGATCTTCACAGACCTGCAGTAATCGCCGGCGGGACTGTTTGAGGCGTTTGAGCAGTTCGGGACTGCGTTGCGGCTTATGATCGACTGACTGCTCCCTGGCATGGCGCCGGGCATGCTCGATTATCTGTGTCGGCGAGAGTTTTATAGAGGTGATCCGGGCTTCTGCACGCCGTTCACGCACAGGATGCATGATGAACAGCGCCGGAGGCGGATCGCCGCTTTCCCGGAGCAGTGCCAGGGGGCGCTGGAGCGTATCGACCGGTGCCTGCAGAATCAGCACTGATTCCCCGGATACGAGCCAGCGGGCATGATCTCTCATGACCGCCTCATCAACTCCAAACCGGGAACGTCTCAGCCATTGTATGGCAGCGAGGGTGCCGATTGCTACAGATCCAAGGATGACTGCCAGGGTGGATGGAATATTTTCGGCAGGTATGAGCAATGACCAGCGCATCAACAGTGTGCTCAACCAACCGATCCCACCGGACAGAACAGCTGCTGCGAAAATTCCGAGAGCGAGTCGCCAGAGATAGGGGTCGCCGATGTGAACAGCGCCGTCAGTACTTTTGCGCACAAGAGTAATACGTCGGAAGCCATGACGGAGCAGTTGCCGCAGGGCTCCTCTGGCCTCGTCCTTGTTTGCATAGTAACCAATAAGAATGCCGACATTCACGATGTATTCTTCTCCTTGTCTTCGTACGTTCTGCATTCAGCCGCTGCTACAAAAATCATGTACAAAAACAGATAAGATGCACTCCTGGTAACCCTCTGGAGCATGACAGGATTCAGAGAGTCTTACTTTGGTTGTCGTGTGTTTCAAACCCTGAAAGATTCCCGTCTGACGATTCGTCCGGTGTGCCCTGGAGCTCGGCTATGACCTGGGCCCCAAGGAGCAGAATGATGGTAACAACCTCAATACTGAGCAGGGCTACCACCGTAATGGCGATTGAGCCGTAAATGACATTCACCATGGATATTGCTCCGTAATACCAGATCAGTACCCGGCGGGTGATCTCCCATAAGAGTGCCGCGACCATACCTCCGACGAGGGCATTTCGAAACCTGACCCGAACCGTGGGCATCACCAGATATATTGAGGAAAACATCAGCACTTCACCAACGATACCGAACAGGTAGAGCGCCACCCCGGTTGTACCGCCAAGATGCATACTCGTGCCGAAAACGGTTACGTAGCTGCTTTCCAGCGTCTCGATTGCGCCGACGATAAAAGAAACGAAGACGATGCCGGTCCCCATGGCGAAGATGTACAGATAAGGAATAATTGCGGATATAAGGAAATTGCGCCGTTGGACTTTGACCCGTTGATAAAAGATCACCGACATGGCGTTTTCAAGCATGGAAAATGCCAGTGAGCTGAAAAACAGCATGCCGATAAAACCGATGATTCCGACCGACTTGCGGTTTTCAAGGAATGCCAGCACCTGTTCGGTCAGCGTAGCCGCATAACCGGGGATGGCCATTTCCAGGTAGGTTGTCAGCGTATGAATCAACTGCTGCTCTTCTATGAGATGGGTCAGCACAATGAGCGCGATGATGGACAGCGGCACGATTGACAGCAGGGTGTAATAGGCGACAGCACCGGAGAGCAGGAAGCCCTGATTACGCATGAACCCGCGCGCCACCCGCAGCAGGAAGTCAAAAATGCGCATGGTGACAGTCAGCCCGTTTTGTTTTTTTATTGTCATGAAGTACGCCTGTCTTTGTCCTGTCATGCCGGTCTCAGGTGGATAAATTCCTGCCGTCGCTTCATTTCAATTGTTCTGCACAATAAAACAGGGCGCACCGCGGTACGCCCTGTTTTGCTGCTCTACTCGATGGACATCCGGTTTGTAACACTCCTCACGCCGTTTACATCGTTAGCAAGTTTGGTGGCAAGGTTCTTTTCCGAGGCATTTCTGGCTTTACCGTCCAGTGTAACCACTCCGCGCCTGGTCTTGACCGTCGTGTTGAGGGCGCTGGTCGAACGATGATAGAGTAACGTCATTTTAACCTGGGCCGTGATAGAGGAATCATCCATTTTTTGACCGACTGATCTCGACTTTTGAGAGGAGCTTACGGTCATTTCGTTGGTTACGCTTTTAACCCCTTCAACATCTCTGGCGTATTCGGTTGTCAGTTCCTTTTGTGCTTCGTTGGCAGCAGTTCCGCGCAGGGTCACGACCCCGTCTTTTACGTCAACTTCGGTTGCACTGGCACTGACGCTGCGATGAAATGAGAGAGTGATCTTTACTTTGTCACGGAGCCATGCATCCGAGTTGGCGGTGGGCGGGGCCCCTTTGGTTTCCAGTCTGTTGTCGACAGTGGTGACACCGGGGAGGCCTGCTACAGTATCCTGGGCCAACGATTTGTGGAAGCTTTCGGTGACGGTTCCGGTCAGGACCACGGCACCGTTTTTCGACTGGATTTTTATGTCATCTGATTTGAGATAGGTCTTGAACACATATGACTGCCGGGCCGATGATTCGATGCGATTGTCCGTTTTTGATGCATGCACAACAGGTGCACTTACCGCCAACAGCGCTACTGCAAGCAGTATGGATAGTGAACTTTTTGCTTTCATAAGATATTCCCCTTGTTACCGGCTGGATAGTGAGTGTTTTTTACTATGTTACGGAACCGGTGCTACTTCCCCAGAACTTTCTTGATCTGTCCGAGTTTTTCCTGAACTTTTCCGGCTATTTTTTCATCGATACCTTTGGCTTCCAGATCCGGATCCTCATTCAGTCTTCCGGCGATCTCCCTTGCGGTGCCCTTTAGTTCGTGAAACGCTCCCTCTGCCGTGTCTCTGATACTTGATTTCATGATATCCTCCTTTAGGATAACAACATGGATAGTGCAGAAAGCACACAAGTGCCCGTACTCTGCCAAGATACGTAATGGCAACTTGCGTGCCAGTGAGGAATTCGGGACATTGCGAATGTAACTGCCTGATAAATTGATTGAAAGCTGGAATGAAATTCGGGATGGTGCGGTACGGCCGTCAACAGAATCCGCCATATGTAACAGTTGTGTTGTGCATGGCGGATTCTGTTGGTCAGCGGCAGGTTTGGGGAGGTCAGGAGCAAAAGGTGCGGAGGAAAAACGTTTCTCCGGTTCCCGACATGTCACGGTACAGGCGGGTTGCTACGGTATTCATCATTACCTGAAGCGGGATCTGGCTGAATTGATTGATTCTTTCATGGCGAACCTGACCACCTCAAGACCGGACTTGAGGTCATTCCAGGCACTGTCTCCCGTCTGTTGAAGTTCTTCAACCTTCTTTCTGGCAACCACCAGTTTTTCCTTCAGCATCTCAACCTGTGCCTTGTATTCAGCTTTAACATCGGAAGCAATTTCATCTCCCCGTGCAACCAGCATATTGATTTCGATATCCCATTCCGCCAGTTTTGCCTGCATTCTGATGATGTACTCGTCTCTGCTTTTCATGAACTGTCTCCTTTTTAAATTGTATGTTGTACTGCCGCTCACCGTTCAGCGACGTAGCCTTCTCCGTTATCGGCTCACTTGCTGTCGCTGGACAAAGGCAGGTACATACTGAATGTAGACCCCTTATTCATCTCGCTGCTCACAGTGATAAAACCGTTATGCTGCTTGATGATGCTGTACACGATCGAAAGGCCGAGTCCGGCTCTTCTGCCATGTTTCTTTTTGAAGCTGGTCGTGAAGAATGGCTCGAAAATCTTCCGGACGGTTTCCCGATCCATGCCGGTTCCGTTGTCGGTAACAGCGATCAGGGCATACTTTCCCGGCTCGCCAAAGCCGAAATGTCGTATGAATTCGTGGTCGATTTCGACCGCTTCGGTTACTATCGACAATAGGCCGCCGTCCGGCATCGCGTTGCGTGCGTTGGTTGCCAGGTTGATTAACACCTGTTCCATCTGCCCGTTATCTGCAATGATTTGAAGAATTCCTTCGTGGCAGGCCGTTTCAAGACGGATGTCCTCGCCGATCACCGTCCGCAGGAAATCCGCAACATGTTCGATGATCGAGTTGATATCGACATGTTGCGGATTGATCGGATGCATCCTGCCGAAGTCAAGAAGGCTTCTGGATAAATTAGCTCCCCTGTCTGCCGCAGCAATGATGCTTTTCAAGTTATCCCTCTGCGGATCGTCAGCGTTCATACTCTGTTCCGCACGCGAACTGCAATCGATGATCACGTTCAGGATTTGATTGAAATCATGCGCTATTCCTCTTGCGAGAAGACCGAATGTTTCCATCTTCTGTGCCTGCTGCAGTTGTTCTTCAAGGCTTTTACGCTCAGAAATGTCGATCATGGAGAGGCGGCACTCTTGACCCGAAGCAGCGGAAACGGCTTCAATATGCACAATACACGGGTCTTCTCCTTCTCTCATGAGTGAAACATCGCAGGTCTCTTTGGTCTGGCCAGCACGCACTTTTTCAAGGAAATAAGAAATGAACGGGCGATCGTTGTTTGCCACGAACTGCTTGAATCGCATGCCGAAAAGTGCGGAGCGTTCAACGTTGAGGTAACTGGCACCCCGCAGGTTCGCAGCTCTGATACAGCCGCTGTCGTCGAGGGTGAGATATCCGACCGGTGCGAAATCATACAGATCGGTATAGTTGTCCAACGTGACATCCATCTCATTCCTCACTCGCCGGAGTTCAGCATTCTGGGTCTCCAGTTCTATCTGGTGAACCCGGAGTTCGTGAAGAAGTCGCTGAGTATCCGGCATAGTCAGACTCTCTGCCGCTGCTGCTTCTTTGACGGTTGTCTGTTCTTTTGAACGCCGCCGCTGTTTGGTTATCAATAACCCGCGGCTGTCTGTGCCTGTTCCCATTACGAATCTCCCCTCAATCTGACACGTGCGTACTGTACGATTAGATTGTCGGCTCCGGCGTTCTGTTTGAGCATCCTGTCGGGGAGAGCGCAACTTGCGTGCCAGAGAAGTCCGGCGCCTGATGATGTTTCAATAGTCTGATTATAAAGGGAAAAGCAGAAGGAAAGAGGTAGGTCTGCGTGTGTGCAGCGCATCGGAATCCGTCATGTATCACATAACCGCCACATGTGGCGGTTATGTTTGACGGTTTACGTTTTCTCTGATTACATCTATTTGCAATTTTCAGCGTACTATCAGACCCTTGCATGTTCATGAATTGCTATTATTCTCTGGCACTCTCGTTGCTTTGTATAGTTACGGCGGCATTCGTGCCCTGCCGTTTTTCAATAAAGCCGGCACATCGGGTGTTTGAATAATCAGACAGATCCCGGAACATCAAAAATACCGGCCGGTTTTCAGGTGGAACGAGTATGTATAACAAGTCATTTTCCGGATTTTTATCAAATGAGAAAAGCACCCGCGTCCTTCGGATTGAGCCCTCTCCCGGCACGATCATCGTTCTTCTGCTGCTAGTTGGTGGAATCTGGGCGCTGACCCGGCTTCTCCCGGTGGTTCTGGTGCTCGTGGCGGCTCTCACCATTGTTGGCGCCATAAGTCCCGCCGTCCGCTGGTTTGAAGAGCGGTGCGTGCGCCGGGGTCTGGGTATTGCGATTGTATTTACGACGCTCTCCGTAATTGTCGCACTTATCCTCACCCTGACTATTCCTTCACTCATTTCGCAGGTGACCGATCTGCTGGACCAGGAACCGGCGATGCGTGCAAGCCTGTCGAAATGGCTGATGGGTTCCCACCTCACCAGTCCGTTGGCTGATCTGCTGCATAAAGTGCACTCCGGAGACCTGGTCAGGCTGGCCGCCTCGAATGCCATCGAGCTCTCAACCCGCGCCATTGAGATCTTTGCATATATCCTGAGTTCCCTGTTTCTTGCGCTGTATATCATGATCGACCGGGATCGGCTACGCGGCGGTCTTTTTCTGGTGGTTCCCCGATCGCACCATATCCGGCTTTCCCGGGTTATGCTGAACCTGGAAACTATCGTCGGCGGGTATGTCCGCGGACAGGTCATCACCTCTGCTCTGATGACAGTTTTTGTCTTCATTCTTCTGACAGCGTGCCGGGCACCAAACGCCCTTGCCATTGCAGTCATCGCCGGAGTTGCCGATGTCCTTCCCTACATAGGTCCGATCTTTTCAGTGGGGGTGGCAGTAATAGCAGCATTCTCACTCAGCCCGTCTGTTATCATAATTGTGCTCGTACTGATGCTCCTCTATGAAGAATTTGAAAGTCGTGTGATTATTCCCCGAATTTATGGACGCGCATTGCGTCTTCCTTCATCTATGATACTGTTATCACTTCTGATCGGAGGTGTTTTGCTTGGGGTCGTCGGAGCACTTCTGGCTCTTCCGGTGGCGGCGACAGTGCTGATGCTGGTCGAGGAACTGCGTGTCGAGTTGCCCGGCCAACAGGAGCAGGCGGAAGATCTGGAGATCAGAGAACGTGACGACCGGGGTGAAGAAGAATATGAGCGGCGGGCCGAAGGCATGCCGGCTGAGCAGGCGGCGGCAATTGCCGTTGAGATTTCCTCTGATCGGCATAAGGAAGAGAACAGCCCGTCATTACCGGCGGCAGGAGATGAAAGCGAAGAGACGGGGACAACCCCGCAATCCTGAAAAAAGTGAGAGACACTCATTCATGAAGATTCATAAAATCAAAAAACCATTTGCCATGATCCGGGAGTTTCAGCTGGCCGACTGGTTCACGCTTGCTAACGCGGTCTGCGGCACGGGAGCGCTGTTTTCCATGCTGACGTACCTGCAGACGAACGACGTCAGCCATGTCTACATTGCCTGCGGGATGGTTCTTGCCGCCTTGATCTTCGATATTCTGGATGGACGGATTGCGCGCTGGCGGCAGAAACATTCCATAATGGGGCGGGAACTTGATTCTCTTGCGGATGTCATCTCTTTCGGAGTGGCTCCTGCCGTCATCGCATACGGCTGCGGCATGCAGGGATTATACGACCGGATCATCCTGACCGCTTTTGTTGCCTGTGGCGTCTCGCGTCTGGCGCGTTATAATGTCACTGCAGAGGAGATGTCAGCAGGGGGAGACAAGGTCAGGTATTTTGATGGGACTCCCATTCCTTCTTCACTGCTGCTGGTACTGGTGTTGTTCGTGGCCGCCTGGCAGGGTGCAATCCGTGACTCTCTCTGGTTCGGTCATGTCATGATTGCCGGTTTTACTCTCCATCCGATTGTACTGATGTTTGCGGTTTCCGGCTCATTGATGATCAGCCGCATACGCTTTCCGAAGTTTTGACGTTCGGAATACATTGAAAATTTTTGCATAAAAAGAGGGGTGCCAGGAAAATTTCCTGACGCCCCTTTTTTATAAAATTGTCATAAACGCCGTAACAGAAGCCTATCGATATGGCAGGCCTATCAAAGCTGCATGTCTCAATGTTCCCATCTCATGGTGATGACCTTACTTGCGGTGACCGGTTCAGAAATCGATATTTTTGCCGCTCTCTTTTTGGGAACATGCCCTATCTGGTGTTCTGTACCCGGATCACGTGCTTTGTTATACCCTGTTCCGGGGTCCTTCTCGTTGTGGCCGTTTTTACCGTTATTCATGGAAGTGCTCTCCTTTTCAATTGGATTGACAACAGTTTTATGATATCGGGCAGACTATTGAACTACGCTGCTGAACCGCTTTCATTTCTCTGTTCGATGTGTGCGGCAAAACAGGTAAATGCCTCACGCATGACATGTGAGACGCTCTTGTGACTCTTCCTCATAAGGGTTTTAAGTAGTCTGCTCTCTGCTTCACTGATTCGCATAGAGATGACGTTGTACCGGGGATTTTCTTTTATATTTGACATGCTACGTATCCTCCTGATGGTAAAAAACAATTCAAAAGAGTTTCATTGCAGTAGTTTTTGATGGTCGACTGATAAAAAGACCAGGGGCCCATGGGAGGTAAAGCAGCCCCTGGCTAATTACACACATTCATAAGCTATCAAGTTGCATGCCAAAAGTTTATTATTACTTTTGTCAATGTAACTGACTGAATGTACGGTATAAATGTTTAAACAAACGTTGCAGGCGGATGACAGGCCGCCACCAGTTCCCGTCACGGCCGACGAAACTGTTATATATGACGGAATTGGCCACCGTCCTCATGTATATTTAATCCATCCGGCGATGAAAAAAACCGGATGAATTGGTGTATAATGGAAAGCGTAACGCAAACGCTGCTCGTGGCACTTTTTATGCTGTAACTGCTATCAATATTATTTCCACAGAGGTGACACATGTCTGAAACAGTACTTGCAGGCAAAGAGACGCTCCGCATCCGCCAGATGACCATCGACGATTTTTCCCTGGTCTTTCATATCGGCGAAGAGGTTTTCACCGCCGAATCATTTCAAAGTCTCTACCGTACCTGGGACGAATACGAGATAACCACCCTCTACAATTCAGACAGTGAGCTCTGTCTGGTGGCAGAGGCGGGGGGGACCATTCTCGGATTTGCCCTCGGTACGACGGTAACGAAGCATAACTCCCCCTGGAAATACGGCTACCTTGTCTGGGTCGGCGTCCGGAGTGACATCCAGCAGGGTGGAGTGGGAAGCGGGCTGTTCAAGGAGATCAAGCATCGCATGAAAGTACAGGGGGTGCGGATGATGATCATCGACACCTCGGCAGACAACCATCCGGCGATCCGCTTCTTTGAAAAACAGGGGTTCGGCGATGTCCAGGAACATGTCTATATGTCGCTCAACCTGTCGCGCAAGAGCAGAAAAAAATCGGTGAAAAAATCATGATCGCCCGCCTGGAAAAGGTCTGGCGCGCCATCAATCCGGAGCGACTCAGAAGTACCTTCCTGAATCTTCTTGATATTTATTCGCCGTCCGGGAAAGAGGAGGATATCCAACTACATCTGGAAGAACTCCTCAGTCGTGCCGGGTGCCGCGTCGAACGGCAGGAGGTGGAGCAGGATCGTTATAACCTGCGGGTCACCATGGGGAGCGCAGAACCCCGGCTCTATCTGGTGGGGCATGTCGATACCGTCCCCGCCTGGGACCTTGATGATTTCGGACCGCAACAGGATGGCGGGATTATTCGCGGGTTGGGTAGTGCCGATATGAAAGGGGGGTGCGCCGCCATGGTCGAGGCCTGGCTGGCGCTGACGGAGGCATTGAAGCCGGATGAGCGCCCATCGGTCGGATTGCTGCTGGTTGTGGGGGAGGAGGAGAATGGCGACGGAAGTGCGGAATTTCTCCGCTCCTGCAGTCCCGACTGGGTGGTCATCGGCGAACCGACCGGTCTGACGGCCAAATGTGCGCATTACGGCTATCTGGAAGCCGGCTTTGTCACCCGTGGCCTCCGCAGTCACTCGTCGCTCCCGGAGCTGGGGCATAACGCCGTTGAGTCGATGCTGCGCGTCCTGCTGTTCCTCGGCAGTGATCCGCTCTTCGACCGGGCGACATCGGATATTGTCTATTCAATCAGGGAGATGCGCTCATCACAGGCAGGTTTTGTCGTGCCGGACCGCTGTGAAACCTGGATCGACCTGCATCTTCCACCCGCACATGACCCGATCGCTCTCCAGAGCGAGATCCGCCGGATTGTCGCCGGATTCGACCGCAGCATTCCCGGACTCGATCTGGAAGTCAGTTTCGATTTTGCCTCGGCCGGGTACAGTCTGGGGAGCGACAATATACTGATGCAGGTTTTGCGGGATGTATATCCACGGATTGGCCTGACGCTGGAGATGGACGCCTTCCGCTCCCATTCCGACGGCAATCTCTTTTTTGCCGCCGGGGTGAAACCGCTCATCCTCGGTCCCGGCTATCTGGAAACCGCGCATACACCGGACGAGAGGGTGGATTTTGAAGAAGTGACAGCCGCTGCGCGTATATATGCCGCGCTCTGTCTTGGTGCGCACTGATCAAACATCATCCGTTCATTGAGAAAAGATCAGGACGCTGTAGGGGCCCATTGAAAAGGCAGCGTGAAAGGGGAGTCCGTCGCGCCCACCCGGTCCGGCGGTGACGTTCGTGCTCAGGGTGCCCGGGAAGTCGTCGCTGTACCCCTGCCAATTGCTGTTGAAGCGAAGGACCCACTCACCTGCGGCAGGGAAACCGATGACGTAGCCATCCAGAGTCTCACCGGAAAAATTGGCGACGACCACAACATCGTCCGCCGGGCCACCCGTATCCCAGCGGTGAAAAACGATAACATCGCGTTCTTCGTTTTCGTGATACACTTGGGTGAACTGTCCGCACAGGCCGCGTGTGACGCCGTCGCAGTTGAGGCGCAGCCGGATCAGGTCACGGTACAGCCGGACGATGCCGCTGAACTCACTGCAGAGATCCCAATCAACGGGAACCGTGTCACAGAACCATCCCCCTTCCAGAAATTCCTGCCCCTGAAAAAGCAGCGGTATGCCCGGTGCGGTGAAGACCATTGCGGCGGCCAGCGTTGAACGTTTCCGGGCCTGCCACCCTCCCGGGTCATCCGGGCTGATCTCCTGCGGCACACGCGCTCTGCCGTTCGCCACTTCGTCGTGTGATTCACTGTAGATAACCCGGTCGAAGGCATCGTCATTATAGCGGTAGCAGATGGCGTTCCGGATTGCGGCAATCGAGCGTGACTCGTCCTGCCGGGTGGTCACACCCTGCCGGATGGGATGCACGAAGTTGCCGTCCCACTGCGAGGCGAATCCGGTTCCTCCGGCACCGACATCCCTGGTGAGCCAGCGGTTGTTCTGGAAATCCTCGGCGATGGTGATCCGGCCGGGAAATTTTTCCGCGACCCGTCGGTTGATCCACTGCAACAAGCTCCACCCGTCGGGAAGGTCCCGGCCGACGGTTCCATCGACGGTGTGAATGAAGTGGGTACAGTCGAAACGGATGCCGTCGACGTGGTATTCCTCCAGCCACATCATGACATTATCCATGATGTACTGACGTACCTCTCCGCGGCCGTAATCGGGCCGTGTTTCCCCCCACGGCGTGATGGCCCGGTCATCATTATAGAAGTAGATTCCGCCGCGATTGTTCTCGCTCCAGCCGTCAAACTGCCACAGGTCGAGATCACCGGGCCCCAGGTGGTTATATACCACATCCAGAATCACCGCGATCCCTTCCTGATGGGCACGTTTGACGAACTGCTTGAACGCTAGCGGTCCCCCGTAGGCACGCTCAACAGAAAAAATATGCGCGGGATTGTATCCCCACGACCGTTCTCCGGCAAACTCGCCCACCGGCATGATTTGAATCGCATTTACGCCCAGTTTTTTTAAATGCCCCAGGCGCGCCGACACTGATGAAAATCTGCCCGGATGGTTGAGGTCCTCCTGATCGTTGAACGTGCCGACATGCAGTTCATAGATCACCAGCTCATTCCATGGTGCGAGATGGAAGACCTCTCCGCTCCAGTCGAAGAACGGGTCGTGCACGATGGCGTTACCGACCGAGCCGGTCACCTCCCGGGCATACGGGTCGATCCGCGTAAACTCTCCATTCGCCGTGGTCAGATGAAACTTGTACTGGTCGCCGGCGGAGACGCCTGAAACATCAGCGTACCAGAGACCGTTCTCCTCGGACTGCAGGGGGTGCCGGGTGCCGTCCCATTCGTTGAATGTTCCGATGACAGAGACCAGTTCTGCGTGGGGTGCCCAGACGCGGAACGCCACTCCGCCCTCGTGCAGGATCGCCCCCATTCCCTCAAACTTTACGGAAACGCTCATTGTATCCTCCGCGTTTCATCCTGCAGGTCTTGGCATGATCATGCGCCAGACGTTTTGGATGATTTGTCATTGTATGTGCCAGTAACATGCCATGGAAGGTGCGTGACCGGTAAAGCGGGCTCAGGTAGCAGAACGTAAGGGTTGATGTGGCGGAGGAGGGGAGACGTAGCCGGAAAAGCCACCGGCATATCTGTTATATATGACAGATGTGCCGTAATTTACGGATTGCGCCGGCAGATATTCTTTCGGTCGGCACGCCATCGGCTGTTTTGTCATTCAAAATCAAGCAGATACGCTGTCAGCAGGCGCCAACACTTC
>VFJW01000054.1 GCA_009885845.1 Geobacter sp. | reverse complement strand
CGAGCAGTGGTTATTTGCTGCCTGACTGAATTTCTGTAATAACAAACGCGCCGCCATCCTTTTCGACCCTGAATTTCACTTTGTCGCCCGCTTTCACTGTATCAAGCATAGCCGGGTCTTTGACTTGAAACACCATTGTCATACCCGGCATATCAAGATTTTTTATTTCGCCATGTCTAATGGTTATTTTTTTGTTGGCCGCATCTATTTTGCGAATTACCCCTTCAGTCATCTCGGTTGATGTATTTACCAACGGCATCTTTGCTTCGGGTGCAGTTTCTTGTGCCAATGCGCTTACAGAAAACCATAAACTCAAGGGGAGAGCCAATATGACGGGGTATGATTTTAGCGGTTTCATTTTTTAACCCCTGTCTTTTTCTTCTCAGGTTGTACCTTCACAGTCCCTTTCATTCCTGCGTCATAGTGTCCTGGAATCAAGCAGGCAAAATCAATTTTGCCAGTTTTGGTGAATTGCCAGATGATTTCACCCGATTCGCCTGGTGGCACCGTGACCATGTTTTCATCAGCATGTTCCATCTCCGGGGTCTTCTTCATCAATTCATAGTGTTTCTTTAGCTCTTTTGCTGTGCCAAGAACCATCTCGTGTTTAATCTTGCCGGAATTTTTAACGATGAATTTGATGGTTTCACCCTGCTTGACCGAAACGCTTGCCGGGTTATAGCGCATCGAATCGAGCATAGTGATCGTGACAGTGTGGTTGATGTTCTCTGCCTTACCCGGTTGACCTATTGCATCGGCGTCACCGTGGCCGCCTGCGTGCTCTCCACTGGCATTGGCAAAGGAAGATACAAGAACCATGGATAATGCGGCAATGATGTGATTGAGTTTCATACGCTTACTCCCAATGGATATTTAATGACCGGAATGGCCGGTTGGTTTACGAATTTCAAATTCTATTCCCTTACCCGTTTGTTGTTTCAGCGGCATGGATTGCCCTGCTTCTGATTGAAAGCGGGTTGGCTCTGCAATCGCCCCGGTGTATTCAAAGGCAATCGTACCGGGTGGATGCCGGTACCAGCCGGGATTACTGTAATCTCCCGGTTTCTGGTCTTTGCGAACCTTTACCACCGAGAACATGCCACCCATTTCTACCGAACCAAACGGGCCTTCCCCTGTCATCATCGGTATCGTGTTGTCTGGTAACGGCATTTGCATTTCGGTCATATCCGCCATGCCGCGTTCTCCCATCACCATGTAGTCGGGAATGAGGTTTGTAATCTTCCTGGTCAGGCCACTGTGGTCAACCCCGATCATGGTAGGTACATCGTGCCCCATGGCATTCATGGTGTGATGGCTCTTATGGCAATGGAAGGCCCAATCGCCTTCTTCGTCAGCAGTAAACTCGATCTGCCGCATCTGGCCGACAGCGATATCGGATGTGACCTCAGGCCAACGAGCGCTCTTCGGTGTCGGTCCGCCATCTGTTCCGGTTACCAAAAACTCATGACCATGCAGGTGGATCGGGTGATTCGTCATCGTCAAGTTGCCGATACGAATGCGCACCTTGTCGTTCAAGCGCACATTCAATGAGTCTATACCCGGGAAAATACGACTGTTCCAGGACCACAGGTTAAAATCCAGCATGGTCATAATCTTCGGGGTATAACTGCCAGGATCGATGTCATAGGCATTCAGCAGAAAACAGAAGTCGCGCTGAACCTCGTCGATCAATGGATTTTTTGCTTTGGGATGTGTAACCCAGAAGCCCATCATACCCATTGCCATCTGCGTCATTTCATCCGCATGGGGGTGATACATGAAGGTGCCGGGCCGCCGGGCCGTAAACTCGTAGACGAATGTCTTGCCAGGACGTATTGCTGGTTGGTTGAGTCCAGCGACACCATCCATACCGTTCGGCAGACGCTGGCCATGCCAATGAATACTGGTGTGTTCGGGTAATTTATTGGTGACGAAGATGCGTACTCGATCACCTTCAACAACTTCTATCGTTGGTCCGGGGCTTTGTCCGTTGTATCCCCAGAGATGGGCTTTCATGCCGGGGGCCATTTCACGCACCACCGGTTCGGCCACCAGATGGAACTCTTTGACACCGTTATTCATGCGCCACGGCAACGTCCAACCGTTGAGGGTCACGACCGG
>VFJW01000129.1 GCA_009885845.1 Geobacter sp. | reverse complement strand
GAGCCGCCAGCTTGACAGAAAACTCACCGGCCTGTTCGGCTGCTCTGGTGACAATGATCGTTTTACCGCAGAGCGGACGTACGTCAAACCATTGCAGCTTATCCCGCAGTGCCACCACTTCACCAACTATTGTGACCGCCGGAGGCTTGAAGCCGCACTCTTCGGCCCGGTCGGCAATATCGGCCAATGTACCAACCAGCACTTGCTGACAGGGGGTTGTGGCCCAGCGGACCAGAGCCACCGGAGTATGGGGGGGACGGCCATGTTCGATCATTCGCTGCATATTACGTCGTAATGCGGTAACCCCCATATAAAACACGACCGTCCCCCCCCCTAACGAAAGACGGTCCCAGTCGATGTTCGATTCATGTTTCTCTTTCCCTTCCTGACCGGTAACAAACGCAACTGAAGCGGTTATATCCCGATGGGTAAGCGGAATGCCGGCGTATGCAGAGGCGCCGACAGCGGCGGTTACTCCGGGAACAACCTCAAAAGGGATACCGGCATGGCGCAGCGACTCGCATTCCTCCCCGCCGCGACCGAACACGAAAGGATCTCCCCCTTTCAACCGCACAACTATCTTTCCTTCTTTTCCTTTTGTAATCAGCAGATTGTTTATCTCGTCCTGACCCTGGTTGTGGCGACCTCCGATCTTGCCGGCATAAATGCGTTCGGCATTCTCAGGAGCATGATTGAGCAGCAGCTCGTTCGCCAGATAGTCATAGACCACCACCTCGGCTTTTCGAAGACATTCAATCCCGCGCAGGGTAATCAGGGACGGGTCGCCGGGTCCGGCTCCCACCAGATAGACGATTCCGTTACTCACCGATTGACCTCTGGTAGACCTCTTCCAGAATGGCTTTACCCCCCTCGGCCAGGAGCTGATCCGCGAGGCGGATACCCAGCTGTACGCATTCTGCAACCGGCCCGCTGATTTCACCGCGGACAGAGCGCTGACCGTCAACGGCAGCGATGAAGCCGACCAGGCGCAGCTGACCGTTGCTGACCGTCCCGTGCGCCGCTATCGGCACCTGACAACCCCCTTCACACTGTTTGAGCAGAGCACGTTCGGCCCGAACTGCGTAACTGGTGTCGGCATGGTTAAAGAAGGCAATAGTCTCGGTTATGACCGGGTCAGCCAAACGACATTCGATCCCCAGAGCGCCCTGACCGATGGCCGGAATAGAGAGATCGACATCCAGATATTCACCGACGCAATCGGTAAATCCGAGGCGCTTCAAACCGGCGGCAGCCAGGATGACTGCGTCCAGGTTGTCTTCGGTAAGTTTCCTGATGCGGGTTTCCACGTTGCCGCGAATGATGCACATCTGCAGGTCCGGACGCACTTTCAGGAGCTGGGCCTGTCGCCGCAAAGCACTGGTACCGATGCGCGCTCCCTGCGGGAGATCGGCAAACTTCATATTACGGGAGATCACAGCATCACGCGGATCTTCACGTTCGGTAATACAGTGCAGACCCAAGCCTTCCGGGAAGTCGGTCGGAACGTCCTTCATGCTGTGAACGGCAATATCGATTTCATCCCGCAACATGGCTTCCTCGATCTCCTTGACAAACAGACCTTTGCCGCCAACCTGCGCCAGAGGAACGTCAAGAATTTTGTCTCCGATCGTCTTGATCTTTGTCAGCGTCACTTCCATACCCGGATACCGTTTTTCTAGTTCCGACTTTACCCAGTTGGCCTGCCAGAGGGCCAGTTGACTGGCACGGGTACCGATTCGTAATTTTTTTGGATGCATATTATTCTCCATTTTTCGTATGTGTGACAGCAGATACAGGTGTCGTTATTCTTCCAGTTCCAGCTCTTCATCATTCCGTTGAAGCGCTTCCAGCTCAAACAGCTGCCGCAGGGCATCGACGTACAGATCCACCCGCCCCCCCTGTCCTGACTGTTTGAGAACAGATGTGGGGGCGTGAAGCAGCTTGTTCATCATGGCAAGCGTCAGCGCTTCAAGCCGCTTTTCGGCATCGGGGGGGAAATCTTTCCACCCGGCAATGGTCTTGTCAAGCTCTGCCCGACGAATCTCATCAAAGCGGTTGCGCAGTGCGACAATGGTCGGGGTTACTTCCAGTGTCGAAAGCCATTTATGAAACTGTCCGATCTCCTGATCGATAATTTCTTCGGCCTTTTCTGCTTCCAGAGACCGCAGGGCCAGATTGGCCTGAACGATCTCCTGCAAGTCGTCAACAGTATAAAGGTAGGCGTTTTCGACATCGGCTACCATTGGATCAATGTCGCGCGGTACGGCGATATCAATGAAAAAAATCGGTTTGAATCTCCGGCGTTTGACAGCCTCTTCGGCATCCCTGGGTCCAATAATGCAATGCGGGGCTCCGGTAGATGAAAGGATAATATCGGCCCGGTGAAGGTGTTCAAGGAACGACTCGAAACGGACCGCCTCGCCGCCGAAATCCTCCGCTAATCGTTCTGCGCGTTCAAAGGTGCGGTTGGCAACCAGAACCCCTTTCGCGCCGCTGTTAAGAAAGTGCTTGGCCGCCAGCTCACACATCTCACCGGCACCGATCAGCATGACGTTCTTGTCGGACAGGTCTCCCAGAATTTTTTTGGCCAGCTCTACTGCGGCGAACGCGACGGAAACTGCTGAAGAAGCAATTTTTGTTTCGGTGCGTACCCGTTTGGCGACCGAAAAGGCTTTATGCAGAAAACGATTGAGAATGATGCCTGAAGATTTGAACTCAGCGGCATAACCGTAGGAGGTTTTGATCTGCCCCAGTATCTGCGGTTCGCCGACAATCATCGAGTCCAGACTTGAAGCCACCCGGAAGACGTGGCGGATGGCGGACTCTGCATGATAGCTGTACAGGTGTGATTCGAGCGATTCAAACGGGAGGTGATGATACTCGGCCATAAACCGTTTGATCCGGGCTATACCACCGGCTATATCACGGGTGGTGGCATAAATCTCGACCCGGTTACAGGTGGAAACAATCACTCCCTCAATGATACCCTCAAGCCTGATCAATTCATTCAGAGGTTTTTCAATCTGGTTGGGAGAAAAAGCCACTTTTTCACGGATTTCAACGGTAGCAGTTTTGTAAGAGAGGCCGACGACAATGATATTCATGACTGAAAACAATCCATGGTAAGTGATAAATTACTGGGAGCGCGGCTACCAGATGATACTATGCTTCATACCCAAAAACGTGAATAATACGACAATGAAACCGATAATTGAAAGGATCGCCGCCCGCTTTCCGCGCCAGCCGATGGTAATTCGGCCATGCAGGAGTGCTGCATAGATAAGCCAGATAATCAGCGACCAGGTCTGTTTGCGATCCCAGATCCAGTAGTTTCCCATAGCCTTCTCGGACCAGATGGAGCCGGATATGATGGCAACCGTCAGTAACGGCCACCCCACAGTCAGGCAGCGATAACTGATCTCATCCATCGTCTCCAGTGACGGCAGTTTCTGGAAGAGCGCGCCCAAATGCTTTGTTTTCAGGAAATATCGCTGAATCAGATACATAACGGCAACGCCTGCGGCAATGGTGAAACAGGCATAACTGATAAAAGCCATCAGCGCATGGAACCAGAACCAGTTGCTCTGTAGAATCGGCGGGAGCTGGCGCGCCTCTACATGCAGCGAGCTTGAGGCGATCAGCATCATAAGTGCAACTGGCACAATAAAAGAGCCAAGCGTCGTCACTTTATACTTTCGCTCGAACACTATAAAGGCGGTAACGATGGCAAGGCTGAAAAAAGACAGCGATTCCTGCATATTGGTGAGGGGGAGGTATTTCATGTTGACGGCAAGATGGATGGTCGAAAGCAGGTGGGCCGTGCATCCAAAAGCAAGTATGCGGCCGGCCCAGAGAGTCAGCAGCGGCAGAGTACGCAGTAGACAGGCAAGATACAAAGCGGCAGCACAGCCATATAACGTCACAGTCAGTATGAAAAACAGGTGTGTCATGGCAGCGGTTCCTTGCGTTCAGTAAGCTCGGCGAGCAAACGCCCGGCAAGCGAGCGTAAAACCTGCACATTGTATGTGCTTGGACTCCCGTTCGTCAACAGCTTTTCTCGCTCTGCGCCCAGTCGATCAAGAATAGTGCCGTATTCCGTGCCGATCTGTGTACTGATTAAATCGCGCACTTCAACAGCAAACGTTGGACTTCGGCCTCCGGTTGAAACCGCAATCTCAAGATCTCCCCGCTGCAGAATTGCAGGAAAGGTGATGTCCCCGGCAGCCGGATTATCGGCAACAGCAACAAGAATGCCTCGTGTGCGGGCATCAGCACAGACCT
>VFJW01000074.1 GCA_009885845.1 Geobacter sp. | reverse complement strand
GTGAACGCCCGACAGAAATATCGCGACTGGAACCGTCAATAACTGCCATGCCCGAGCGGATGGTGGTGCCGAAGCTTGAAGAGCTGCAGGTTGTAGGGGAGAAAAAAACCCGCCAAGCCAAAAAGCCGACTATCTCAAAAATCAGGCGCATTGTCGTAGACCCCGGCCATGGCGGCCATGATCCGGGAGCTGTCGGTTTGAGCGGCATTCAGGAAAAAGACGTGGTGCTGGCAATCAGTCTCAGATTGCGGGAACTGTTTCGGGAAGAGCTGGGGGTAGATGTTGTGATGACCCGCTCGACTGATGTTTTTATCCCGCTGGAAGAGCGTACCGCCATCGCCAATAAAGTAGGCGCAGACCTGTTTCTGTCGGTGCATGCCAACGCGGCGCCCAATCGTTCAGCAGCAGGTATTGAAACCTATTACCTCAATCTTGCCAAGACTGAAAAAGTGGCGCAGCTGGCTGCCAAGGAGAATGGTACGTCACTGGAAAAGGTCAGCGTGCTGCAGGCGATTCTGTTTGATCTGATGGCAAACTACAAACTTAACGACTCGGCTCACCTTGCCGATGAAGTTCAAAAGTCTCTTTATAAAAAAATCCGCACCCGCTACAGCGATGTCAAAAATCTGGGAGTCAAGCAGGGACCTTTCTACGTTCTTGTCGGAGCGTCCATGCCGAGCATCCTTGTCGAAACCGCCTTTCTCTCCAATGCAACCGAAGAAACCCGCCTGAAAGACCCTGCCTATCAGGAAATGGCTGCCGAGGGCATTCTTGACGGTGTCCGCAGTTACATCTCCAGCCTAAAATAATACCAATTCCAAATCAAAACGCTCTCTTCGTTGGCTCGTCTTCGACTCCTCAACGTACTGTCTGTACGCCTCGTCGCCTCAATCCTCGCCGCCTAGATATCATCTTTGATTTGAAATTGGAATAATCAGTTTTACTTTTGATTGGTAATTGCTGCTGCAATTGTCAGGCGGAGATTCGTTTCCGATGTTTCAGACTGTGTCAGGTAAATGGAATTGACCGCAACCAGAAGCATGTTGAGCTTGTCAAGATCGACAACGCTTGAGCCGGGTATCGATTCAGCATCGATAAGGTTATGCGGACAGCAGTCACTTTTGTGCTCACCTTCTTCAGAGTAGATAATCGGGAGGCCATGGGTGCGGCAGATAATCGGGCGGTCGTCATACAACAGGCAACGGTGGTGAAGCAGGAGAGGGCAGCGTTCGTCATCCGCATGTTCGGAAACATGCCGGCGAATTTCATCGGCCTGTTGATCGGACAGGCTTTCCAGAGCTTTTCTCATCGCCGCCGCTTCGACAGGAAAAACAGTTATTGAAGTACAGCAGGAGCTGCAACCTACTGAACAGGTTATCTGCTCTCCGAGAGTTGCCGCAATGACTTTGCAGAGTGCATCAATTCGTGCAATGAGTTGTGCATAGTTTTCGAGAACATCCGACATGGAGGCACTGTAGCATACCTTGATACAAAAAAGTAAGAGAATTCAAATCAATTCCCTTCGCTCTGTGCCTTCAATGCTTCCATCTGGTAAAATGCCCGCAACGCATCGGTGATTTCGGCAATATCGCCGGTCATGATCGAATCGAGCCGGTACAGAGTCAAGCCGATTCGGTGATCGGTCATGCGTCCCTGCGGAAAGTTGTAGGTGCGGATTCGTTCGCTCCGGTCGCCGGATCCAACCTGCTGTTTACGATCTGCCGCCAGTTTTGAATCCTGAGCCTGTTGAAT
>VFJW01000164.1 GCA_009885845.1 Geobacter sp. | reverse complement strand
TATTCTTTCGGTCGGCACGCCATCGGCTGTTTTGTCATTCAAAATCAAGCAGATACGCTGTCAGCAGGCGCCAACACTTCTCTGGCACACTAGTTGCCATAACCAGCTATATCGCCTGAGCGGAAAAGAATCCTTTCCGGACAGAAACTAATTAATGAACGTACGTATCCCATAAATTTGGGCTCGGCCTCACCTGAACACAGACGTGCACTTTGGAGAATTGTAGTTGCGGTTATGAAAAAGGGTTTACCTATGGAGGCGCATAATGGCACAGCTTAAAGAATTGAGTGTTCCTCTTTCCGACCTGATAAACTGCCTATCCAATACGATCGACCTGGTCAGCCCCGTATTGGCCGATCACCACAACCGGGTCGGCTTGGTCGCCTATGCCTTGGCCAGTCAGTTGGGATTGCCGGAAGAGGCGCGGGTAGACCTGTATTTTGCGGGAAATATCCACGATATCGGAGCGCTTTCGCTGACTGACCGGGTAAGGTTGCTGCAATTTGATGGTGGAGAAACAGATCGGCATGCAGAAACCGGGGCACTCTTGCTGGAGATGTTCTGCCCGCTTGCCCGCATGGGTGAATTGATCAGATTCCATCATGTTCGCTGGGAGGATGGTGCAGGAGAAGTCCGGCGCGGACGGGAGGTGCCGTTTGGAAGCGACATCCTTCATCTGGCTGACCGGATATCGGTACTGATCGGGACAATGGATGGAATTAATCTACTGGTCAGGATCCCCGATATACTTTCCAGGATCGAAAATTCATCTGCCGACATGTTTGCTCCAACTCTGGTCGAAGCCTTCCGCGACCTTTCCAGCAAAGAGGCGTTCTGGCTCAGCCTTGCTTTTCCAGAACGCAATCAGGCGCTTGTACGTCAAGAACATTTCCGGACCTTCAAGCTCGACACTGATGGCATTGTCCATATGAGCCGACTATTTGCACGTATCATCGATTTCAGAAGCCGTTTTACTGCCACCCATTCAAGCGGGGTGGCTGCCAGTGCAGAAACGCTTGCCCGTCTATCCGGCAGATCAGTCGCAGAATGCGCTCAGATGAGGATTGCCGGTTTACTTCACGATCTGGGAAAACTTGCCGTTCCCGCTGAATTGCTTGAAAAACCGGGAGCCCTCACTATCAATGAAATAGCGCTTGTTCGCTGCCACACCTACTTTACGCGCCGCGCACTGGAAAATATACAGTCCTTCGATTCCATAACACCATGGAGTGCCAACCATCATGAGAGGATTGATGGCAAGGGTTATCCCGATCATCTGGGGGGTGATAATATTTTGCATGGTTCCAGGATAATGGCAGTCTCGGACGTGTTCACAGCGCTAACGGAAAATCGCCCCTACCGTGCAGGTATGGATCATAAATCTACGCAGAAAGTCCTTAATAGCATGGTCTCACAGTCGGCGCTCGATCCCGATATTGTGGATCTGCTGATGTGCAATTTTGATGAAATTCATACCGTCTGTGCAGAAGCACAGACAGAGGCAGTGATTGAGTTCGACAAAATTTGTGAAAGGGTAGCACTGATGACAGCAGGTCATGCATAATTCAGGAGCTAAATGTAAACAGGAGGAAATACATGATAATCAGGAATGACGGGTAAAGGCGGAGGTCATTTCGTGACTGAGATAAATAAACAGCTTCTTGACAGTGCCGAGGTGCGCCGCCGTGCGGAAGAGCGGCTCGCAGTTACAGAAAAGGTCAATTTTCAACCAAACGCAGCAATGGTAACCCGCTGTGTCCTCAGTCGTTAAGTAGGAGTAGAATTCTATGGCCTACAAACCGCACGCCAACCGGAAGCCGCGGTCGCCCGCTGGCGGGAACATCCTGTCGTGGCAAATCCCTACTGACCCTGAGTCGCGATGGCCAGCCTTTGGCGCGGCCGTTGTGATCATTACCGGTCAGGCATGGGTAGCCGCGAACCTCTCCCTCAAGCCAGTCTGGCTGTTCCCGGTCATCTCGGCGGTTCTTCTGGTTGCTTCTGTAGCTGTCTACCTGCCTCAGCGGACGGAACCCAGCCCGCTTATGCGTGCGCTCGGGGTGAGCCTCATCGGTGTGCTTGTTATTGCAAACGCTGTCAGTCTGGTTGAACTCGTGCGGAGCATTTTTCTTGGGGGATCGGGGATCACCCCGGCTGGTCTGCTTCTCGTTGGTATTGTTCTGTGGGTCGTCAATATCGCAACCTTTGCCCTGGTGTACTGGGAATTGGACGGCGATGGACCCGATATGCGTGCCGATGGCTACCGGGACTTCCCTGACCTCGTCTTTCCGCAGCAGCAACTTGACCAACAGGGCTTGGCTCCCGTTAACTGGAAGCCGACCTTCCCCGACTATGTGTACGTCTCGCTAACAGCCGCTACAGCATTTTCGCCGACCGACGCGATGCCATATACGAAGCGGGTCAAACTTGTCATGGGTGTCGAAAACACTATGTCTTTGGCAATCATTGCAATGATCGTAGCCCGCGCCATCAGTATCGCCCACGGGTAGAGTGTTGGTTAAATTCCAATTTCAAATCAAAGATGAAATCAAGGCGATGAGGATTGAGGCGTATTGAAGGCGCCGTAGAAAGTGGCAGAAGAGCCGCTAATCCGCCATATTTGACAGATATGTTACGCATGACGGATTACTCGGGCAGCCCCCCCCCCGCCCCACATAGCCTCTCTTTCAATAATAGCCTTTATAATCAATCCGTTGCACTCTCTATATCTCGAAAACTCCTCTGGCGCGCTAGTTGCTTCATGCATTCTTGTCAGAACGAGAGAACCATATACTTGCAAAAGGAGAATACCATGAAAACCAGTATGAAAGACCAGGTGGAAGGTACGTTTCACGAAATCAAGGGTAAGGTCAAGGAGGTCGCCGGTAAACTAAGCGATAATCCAAACTTGGAAGGTGAAGGTCTCGGCGAAAAGATCGCGGGCAAAGTTCAGAAAAAGCTGGGCCAGGTCGAGAAGGTTTTAGAGAAGTAGCGTAGAGGGGTCGCGTACTGTAGTGTTTTAAATCAAGGATGCAAAAGGGGGATCTTATGTTGTGGACAATCTGTGTAGTCCTGATAATCCTGTGGCTTTTAGGAATTGTTACTGCTTATACCATGGGCGGTCTGATCCATATTCTGCTAGTAATTGCCATTATAGTGGTGTTGGTAAACGTTATTCAAGGGCGGAGAGCCGTTTAGAATCGAGGGATGCTGATGAATGAAGCTGGCGGATGGATGTGGGGTGGAACGTGGATGTGGGCGGCGCTCGCCGTACTGGTGGTGGTTGTTGTCGTGGTTAAGAGTCTGTCCAGAAAAAGATAATCATCCAAGATATCTATGACAAAAACTACTCACACAGACCAGCAAAATACATCTCAACATGGAGGGATGATTCAGAAGCAGTTATCTCCCGATTTTTGGGATCCGGCACACGAATGGCGCCGTATTTTCGCCGAGACATGGGGCACGTTCCTTTTGGTGCTCGTCGGTGCAGGTAGCGGGGTCGTGGCTGCCAAGAGTGCCGGAGCAGTCACTTTGGGCATGCAGGTGCTGGCACCAGGCCTCATGGTGATGGTGATTATCTACTTTATGGGCACGGTGAGCGGTGCGCATCTGAACCCGGCAGTCACTTTGGCATTTGCGGTACGGCGTAATTTCCCTTGGCGCCGGGTACCAGGCTACGTTGTAGCCCAGATATGTGGCGGCGTCGGGGCGGTGTTATTCCTGCGTGTCATGTTTGGTAAGGTTGGCGCACTTGGCGCGACCACGCCGGGTTGCAATGTAGATGGCTGGACAGCACTGGCTATTGAAGTAGTGCTGACTGCCGGGTTAGTGAACACAATTCTCGGTACGGCATCGGGGGCGCGCAACATTGGTACTAATGGCGCCATTGCGGTGGGCGGGTACATTGCTTTGGCTGGTCTTTGGGCAGCGCCGATCAGCGGAGCTTCAATGAATCCGGTCCGATCATTAGCCCCGGATCTGGTGCGCGGTGACCTGAGCACGACGTGGATCTACATAGTCGGGCCAGTGATTGGTGCTCTGATTGGTGTTGCCTTCGAGTGGATACTCAAGGGCAAGCCCACATCTGCCGGAGCAATTTCGGCGCAAGGCTCACTCGATATCAATAGCTCCGTAAAGCCGAACTGACACGTGAATACTGGTACGTAACATAAAATGTCAGGAGCAAAATGATGAGTAAACATCACGAAATTACATGGCAGGCAAAACCGGAGAAAGAGGATTTCCCGGCGGCAGAATCGTACCTTGGGCTACTCTATGGCAGCAAGGCTGTTAAGGCAATCGTGAGTGAACTGAAGACAGCTCCAACAATCCGGTTCAAGTCAAAAGACATCTTCAGGGCATCGGGGTTGTCTTTATTGGGTGTCAGCAATACTCATGTAGAGAAAGACCGGAAGAAAATCGAGGCAGGGAAGCCGCTGTCGCCAATTCTGCTGGTGAGAGATAAACACAACGGCAAAGTCATCATTGCGGACGGCTACCACCGGATGTGTGCCGTCTATTCGTTTAACGAGGACGAGGAGATCCATTGCAGGATTGTATGATCGAATGAATAAAAAGAAAGCACAACACATGCAAAGGAGAGTAGCCATGACGAAAATATGCAGAAGTTTATGTACATTAGCGATGGTGAGTATCCTGATAATCGGAGTATCAGGTTGCAAAAAAGAAGGTCCCATGGAGCGAACCGGCAGGGAGATAGACAAGGCTGCTGAAAAAACCGGTAAGAGTATCGACAAGGCTTTAGAAAAGACTGGTGAGAAGGTCGAAAAGGCCGGGGAAAAAATCAAAGACTCGGTAAAATGATGCAGACGAAGCCTGTGCAAATGTGGCTTAGGTGGGGAGACGTCGCCGGAAAAGCCACCGGCATATCTGTTGTATATGACAGATATGCCGTAATTTACGGATTGCGCCGGCAGATATTCTTTCGGTCGGCACGCCATCGGCTGTTTTGTCATTCAAAATCAAGCAGATACGCTGTCAGCAGGCGCCAACACTTC
>VFJW01000143.1 GCA_009885845.1 Geobacter sp. | reverse complement strand
TGATCCTCGGGGCAGACAAAGCACGCCTCTCCAAGCGTCACGGCGCCACCAGCGTCATCTCGTATCGAGACATGGGGTATCTTCCGGAAGCACTGCTCAACTATCTGGTACGACTGGGATGGAGCCATGGCGATGACGAAATTTTCAGCCGTGAAGAAATGATTCAGAAGTTTGATATCAGCAACGTGGGGCGATCAGCTTCAGTCTTCAATACTGAAAAACTGAACTGGCTTAATGCCCATTACATCAAAAACGGTGATCCGGAACGTCTGGCCGATCTTCTGCTGCCGCATCTCTCGGCACGCGAGGTGGCGACGCTTAATGGGCCGGACCTGATGGCGGTTGTACGCACCCTTCAGGAACGGGCACAAACTCTTGAGGAGATGGCCGAACAGGCCGTGTTCTACTACAACGCCCCGACCAGCTATGATGATGCCGCACTGGCAAAGTTTGACACGGAACAGCTGCTGGCGGTTTTTTCGGCGGTAATGGCGAAACTTTCAGTTGCAGCGGTGAATGATGTCGCCGGAATCGATGCGCTTTTTAAAGATATCTGTAACGAGAACAGCTGGAAAATGGGACAGGTGGGACAACCGGTCCGGATTGGTCTCTCTGGTGAAACGAAGGCACCCGGCATCGGTGAAATTGTGCTGACGTTGGGGGTGGAGGAAACGGTCCGGCGCATTCAGAGGGTGCGGGAGTATGTGGCAGGGAAATAACATGGACACAGCCTCACCTTTCAATTTGACCACCACTTACATTCCGCGCGGCGACCAGCCCCTCGCTATCGATGAGCTGGTAGCGGGCATCGAGCGCGGTGACCGTCATCAGACACTTCTGGGGGTCACCGGTTCCGGCAAAACATTTACCGTTGCCAACGTCATAGCCCGTACCGGTCGGCCGGCTCTGGTGCTTGCACCTAACAAAACACTGGCGGCCCAGCTTTACGGTGAGTTCAAGGAACTTTTCCCGGACAATGCCGTGGAGTATTTTGTCTCCTACTACGATTATTACCAGCCGGAAGCCTATATTCCCACCAGCGATACCTTTATTGAAAAAGATTCCGCTATTAACGACGAAATCGACAAGATGCGTCATTCGGCAACTCGGAGCCTGTTGACGAGGCGGGATGTAATTATCGTGGCATCGGTCTCCTGCATTTACGGTATCGGGTCGCCGGAAGCGTATCAGGCAATGCACATCTTCTTTCATCAGGGCGATAACTTCGGTCGTGATGAGCTGTTACGCAAACTGATTGAAATCCAGTACGAGCGCAACGACATGGATTTTCACCGCGGCACCTTTCGGGTGCGGGGGGATGTGATTGAGATCTTTCCGGCCTACGACAGTGAACGGGCCCTTCGGATCGAATTTTTTGGTGACGACGTGGAGGCTATCAGCGAAATCGACCCGCTGCGCGGCGTTGTACTGCAAAAACTCTCCAAATGCTCCATCTATCCCGCTTCACATTACGTCTCCACTCGTGAGACGCTTGAGCGGGCGGTTGAGCAGATCCGGGTCGATCTGGCGGAACGGATCAGGTATTTCCGCGAACAGAACATGCTGCTGGAGGAACAGCGCATTGAACAGCGCACCTTCTATGATATTGAAATGATGGAAGAGATGGGATTCTGTCACGGCATCGAAAATTATTCTCGCTACTTCGATGGTCGACTACCCGGTGAAGCTCCCTACACCCTTATCGATTATTTTCCGGATGACTTCGTACTCTTTGTTGATGAATCACATATCACCATCCCCCAGACCGGCGCCATGTACCGTGGTGACCGTTCTCGGAAGGATACACTGGTCAACTACGGTTTCCGGCTGCCGGCTGCTCTTGATAACCGCCCGCTCAATTTTCAGGAGTTTCAAGCCCGCATCCGGCAGGCGGTCTACGTGTCGGCAACCCCTGCCGATTATGAACTTGAGGCGAGCGGCGGCGTGATTGTCGAACAGGTTATCCGTCCGACAGGTCTGGTTGATCCGGTTATAGAGGTCCGGCCGGTAACGGCACAAGGGAAAGCCTTTGGCCAGGTCGACGATCTCCTTCATGAAGTGCGCGAGACAGTTGCCCGTGGCGAACGGGTGCTCGTGACAACCCTGACAAAGCGGATGGCTGAAGAGCTGACCAACTATTACCGCGAACTGGGGGTGCGGATAAAGTATCTCCATTCGGACATCGTCACCATCG
>VFJW01000101.1 GCA_009885845.1 Geobacter sp. | reverse complement strand
GAAGCGGAGCTGCCCCTGGCGGTGATTCTTGATCTGGGACTTCCGGACGGTAACGGGGAAGAGTTGTGCCAGAGTTTGAAAGAACTGGGCGATTTTCCGATCATCATGCTGACGGCCAGGTCTTCCGAGGAGGAGCGTATCGCCGGTTTTGCCCTCGGAGCGGATGACTATATGGTTAAACCGGCCAGTCCGCGTGAGTTGGTATGCCGTTTGAAAGCGGTGTTGAAGCGCTATGAGCGCAGCTCTTCCTCTTCAGATTCAATAACATCCTTCAATAACGGCTCACTGATTCTTAACAGCCTTCGCCATCAGATCAGCCGTGATGGCCACCCGGTTTCCGTTACCCCCACTGAATTCAAACTTCTCCTCACCCTTGCGGCATCCCCTGGCAGAACCTTTACCCGTGACGAACTTGTGTCCCGGGCGCTCGGATACCAGTTCGAAGGATATGATCGCAGTATAGACGCCCATATCAAAAACCTTCGTCAGAAGATAGAAAACGATCCGCGTACCCCCGAGTACCTTAAAACTGTGTATGGCATCGGATATCTGTTTGCCGGAGAACGGGATGCGCTGTAGCCTGCGCTGCAAATTTCTGCTGCTGTTCATTCTGATTTCAGCCATCGCCCTTTCGTCCGCTTTCGTGCTGCGCGGTTTTATCATGCGCGATTTCAACCGCTATCTTGACGGCGAATCCCAGGATCGTATTCAGCGTGTTGTTGCTCTCCTCGAAGGTGGATATGAACGGAGTAACGGGTGGCAGCGCGACCGTCTCGCATCGGATCTTGCCTGGGCGCTCCAGCTTGGCGTTGAGGTGCACCTGTTTGATTCTGCCGGACTCGCGGTTATCGATTCTGAACAGGCGGTCATGGAATTGACTCCGCTGATGCGCAAACGGGTTCTTGATGCAACCGGTTTTGATCCGGGCAGAGTAAACGGAGCCAGGATCCCGTATCCTCTCTATCTGCGCGGTGAAGAGATCGGACAGTTGGAAGTACGGATGCTTGATCAGATCAAAGAGGATTACTTTATCCGTTCTTCAAACCGCGTCCTGCTGGTTTCGGTCACGATTCTGGGACTGTTTTCAGTGTTAGCCGGAATTATCGCCTCCCGGCGGCTCGCCCGCCCGATTCTCGAACTGGTTGATGCTTCAGGGGATATTGCCGGGGGTAATCTGTCCCGCCGCGTCAAGAACTACGGTCATGATGAGATCGGTCGTTTGTCACAGAGCTTTAACCGCATGGCTCATGGTCTTGAGGCGCAGGAAAAACTGCGCCGCACCCTGCTATCAAACGCTGCTCACGAACTGCGTACTCCGCTCGCGATCATATCCGGAGAGCTTGAGGGGATGCTGGACGGTG
>VFJW01000027.1 GCA_009885845.1 Geobacter sp. | reverse complement strand
CAAGTTCCACCCGCACCGGCTTACCGACCGGCACATACAGCTTGGGACTACTCTTTCCGTTGGCGTACTTGAAATCCCAGGACCACATACGCGCCGTGGCGGTCACCGGAAGAGCATCCTTCGGAACGGTGCGAAGTACGACATACTCCTTCCAGCCGTACCAGAACATCGCCAGCACCAGCAGTGTCGGCAATACGATCCAGACGATCTCCAGCCAGAGGTTCCCCTCCGCCTGCGACGTCGGCTGCGGCGCCCGGGAGCGGTGATAGCGTAGCACAAAATACACCATGACGATGGTAATGCCGAGAAGCAGCACGAGGCAGGCGCCGAAGAGGAACATGAAGACCGGATCGATGGCGGCTGTCGTGGAAATGAGGGGCGATTGGTTCACGTCATCCTCTCAGCGGTACAGAACGTCAAAAAAGGTGAAACCGATAAAAATGGCCAGGGTCACCAGCGCCAGGAACAGCAGCCAGCGGAGCAGCCGACCTTCGTATTTCATATGCATGAACACGGCGATGACCAGCCCCGCCTTGACGCAGGCGATTGTCAGCGCACCCAGAACCTTATACCCTCCGAGATCAACACGGGTGATCCCCACGGTCAGGGCGGTCAGTGCCAGAAGGACCAGCCAGATGCCAATCAATGTGCGATAACGTATGATGTGCTGTTGTTCGTTCATGGGTTGGCCTGACATCGCTCGTCTATAGTAGACACCATTCGTTGTTCCCCACCTGGTTGGAAATTTGGTTTGGGAGGCGCGTCTTACTTTTCGATGTGATGCTGACTTACAAGAGGATAGTTTTCTGGATAGAGAATGCTGTTTACATCCAGATCAATATCCAGTTCAGGCCAGTAAAGGTGGTTTTCTGAGGGCATTTCGACGTGCAGTATCTTCTTTATTGACGCCTCTTGAAACCACGGAAAATGCTCAAATGCCAAAAACATTTCTCGGGTATCAATGAGCATCCAGATTCCATTACATGAAATGTTGGTAACCTCAGCCGGGAAAATGTTGTTGCCATGCTGTGCGGATTTCATTTCGATGCTCCTTAATGAGACTGTCTGCCTCGTTTAGTTCCCTCATTGAAAGGCCGTGGTTTTGGGCAACTTGTATTTCCGGTTCTATCCAGAACTTGGCTTCTCCGTTGCTTGACTGCACATGAATATGCATTCTCGGTTCTTCTCTGGAAAAGAAGTAAAAACGAAAACCGGCTTCACGAAAAACGGTTGGACTCATAATGGATTATCCTCAAATTTCACGCAATATGTCATGATGTTACCGACTACAGATAGTAATGGTCAATCCCATTGTCAAACATTTTACATTATCAAGAATGTAGGTTTGACACCATTTGTTGTTCCAATCTACATAAAAAAATACCCGCCGGGGTGCGCATCGTTGAGAGGCGTGGCGGGTGTGTTATCCACAATATCCCAAACAAGCCTCTTGGTGTCAAGTTTTTTTGCGTCAGTTAATACCAATGCCATACCGTCACAATACCAGATAATAAAGCGGGAAGATGAATATCCAGATCAGATCAACCAGATGCCAGTAGAGCGCCCCGTTCTCCAGAAGAATATAGTTCTCTCCATTGACCGAGCCACCTCGTATTTTAGAGGCGATCCACCCCAGCAGCGCACCACCGATCAGCACGTGCAGACCATGGATTCCGGTAGTAATGAAATAGAGGCTGAAAAAGACCGACTCACCCGCCGTTCCCCCTTTCAGATGCTCTGAACCGGGATAGACGCCGTGTCCGATCTTGGCGCTCCACTCGAAGTATTTGATAACCATGAAGCCGGCGGCACACAGAATGGTTCCGCCGATCAGTGCGACTGTGCGCTGCAGTTCGTTCCGCTGCAGGGCGGTTACCGCCATGGCGGCACAGAGACTGCTGGTGAGGAGGATGATCGTGTTGGCGCCGCCCATGATCCAGTCAAGCTGCTTTCCTCCGTCGGCGAACTCCTGCGGGTAGCGTTTGAGATACACCGCATAGAGAAGAAACAGCCCGCCGAACAGCAGCAGTTCGGTGAAGAGGAACAGCCACATGCCGAGCTTGGAACCGGAGTAGTCACTATGCGGCTGATGAGTCATTTCCCGACTCCGCTGAAATCATACGGTCCATGCGTCACAACCGGTTCTTCTTCAAAATTTTCCGTCGGCGGCGGTGTGGCTATGCTCCACTCCAGTGACGCCCCGCCCCAGGGGTTGCCGACGAACGGCGCACCCCACCACAGTCCCCGGAAAAGATTGACGATCATGATGACCAGCCCGACAGCCAGAATCCAGCTGCCGATTGTAGCGACCAGATTGAGGGTGGCGAATTCCGGCAGGTAGTCGTAATAGCGGCGCGGCATCCCCTTCATGCCGAGAACCTGCATGGTGAAATAGAGGATATTGAACCCGGTGAACATCAGCGCCCAGGCAATAACCGCCGGTTTTTCGGCATAACGGCGGCCGTAGAACTTGGGGAGCCAGTAGTGCATGGCGGCGAATACGGCGAAGCCGGTGCCGCCGAACATGACGTAGTGAAAGTGCCCCACCACGAAATGGGTGTCATGCACATGCACATCGGTGGCGGCTGCACCAAGGATCAGGCCGCTTAAGCCCCCGATGGAGAAGAGCAGAATAAAGGAAAGGGCAAACAGCATCGGGGCTTCCAGCGAAATCGACCCCCGATAGAGCGTCGAGACCCAGTTGAAGACCTTGATGGCTGAAGGTATGGCGACGATGAAGGTCAGAAAGGAGAAGACCATGACGGCGGTATCACTCATGCCGCTGGTGAACATATGGTGCCCCCAGACCAGTGATCCGGCTGCGGCGATGGCAATACTTGAGAAGGCGATCATCTTGTAGCCGAAAATCGGCTTGCGCGAAAAAACCGGGATTATGTCGGAAACGATCCCCATCGCCGGCAGGATCATGATGTAGACTGCCGGATGTGAGTAGATCCAGAACAGATGCTGGTACATGACCGGATCCCCCCCCCGGGCCGGGTCGAACAGGCCGGTACCGAGCAGCCGCTCTGCCATGACCAGCACCAGAGTTATGGCCAGAATCGGCGTCGCCAGAATCTGAATCCAGGCGGTTGAATAGAGAGACCAGGTGAAAAGCGGCAGGCGCCCCCAGGTCATCCCCTCGGCCCGCAGGCGGTGGAT
>VFJW01000022.1 GCA_009885845.1 Geobacter sp. | reverse complement strand
GGGAGCGGGCCACTGCTGCGACCCTCGGGCTTCCCGACCTTCCCGGACACGTATCCGGCGACTGCATCGCCAGGCTGAATTCCGGTGCCGTCGTTCATCTCGACACGGTTTCATGCGTCAACGACTTCACACTGCTGCAGATTTCATGGGTCTACGATCTTACCAGCGCCACTTCGCGCCGGCTTCTTCGGGAACGAGGGTATATCCAGCTGCTCGCGGCCACTCTGCCGGAACGGGATGATCTTCGAAGAGCGGTATCGAAGGCGATTTCCTCGCTTTCAGCTTGACATATCGGTCTCCTCTTTACACAATGCCGGTCTGAATTATCAATAAAGGAGCCACTTGATGTCCCACTCCCGCCCCATCCCTGCTGAGAAGCTGCGCTGGAACTGTGATCCGGAGCTTCTCGGTTTTGAAACTACCACGGAACTCCCTGAATTCAATGATGCAATCGGCCAGAAGCGGGCGCTCCGCTCGATCGAATTCGGTCTTGGGGTTGATGGTTCCGGTTTCAATCTGTATATCTCCGGTGAAACCGGCACCGGTCGCACATCAACCATCGCCAGTATCCTCAGCAAGCGTGCCAGGGAAGAGCCTCAGCCGCATGACTGGGTATATGTCAACAATTTCAAGGATACCGACTCCGCAATCTCGCTTGATCTTCCTGCCGGAAAAGGAAGTGAACTGGCGGCGGATATGAAGGAGCTGATCGAGGCTTTTCGCAAGGATATCCCGAAAGCGCTTGAAAGCAGTGAATATGAAACCAGACGTGTAGAATTGCTCGAAAGTTACCAGTCCGCTTCAAACGATCTTTTTCAGGAGTTGGAGAAGGCCTCTGAAAAACTGGGGTTTTCTTTACAGAGAACGGTATCAGGTCTGGTGATTGTTCCCCAGAAAGCCGGCCGCAACTATACCCAGGAAGAATATGATGCACTCAATGAAAAGAAGCGTACGAAGCTTGAGAAACAGGGCAAGGAGCTGACTGAAAGGCTTAATGATGTACTGCGCCAGGTTCGTGACCAGGAAAAGCTGACCAAGGACTCTCTGTCGCAAGCTGATCGTGATCTCGGGATGTCCTGTCTCGGACATCGTCTTGACCCGCTGAGAGAAAAGTACGGTGCACTTGAGAAGGTACTCGGCTACCTGGATTCTGTTCGGGAGGATATCCTTAACACTCTGGACGATTTCAAGCCGCAGTCAACCCAGCCGCAGATTCCCGGCATCAAGATGCAGCGGCAGGAACCTTCCTTTGATCGCTATCAGGTGAACCTGTTGGTGGACAACAAGGATACCGACGGAGCGCCTGTGGTATTCGAATCCAATCCGACCTACAACAATCTCTTCGGGCGGATTGAGCATGTCATGCAGTACGGAGGAGTGGCGGTTACCGATTTCACCATGATCCGTTCCGGAGCTCTTCATCGTGCCAACGGTGGGTATCTGGTAATTGACGCCCGTGAAGTGCTGATAAATCCCTTTGTCTGGGATTCTTTGAAGCGGTGCATCCGCAATAACGAGATCAGGATCGAAGATGTGCTGGAGCAGTACCGGTTTATGACCATGGTTTCTCTCAAGCCGGAGCCGGTACAGATGCGTGCTAAAATAGTGCTGGTTGGTACTCCCTGGATTTATTATCTGCTGTTCCATCTGGATCCTGATTATCGCAAATTTTTTAAAGTAAAAGCGGAATTTGACAGTCGTGTGACCCGTACGCCGGAAATAATGAACGATTATGCACTGTTTGTTGCCAGTTATTGCCGCAGCGAGGGATTGCTGCCGTTTGATAAAAGTGGTGTTGCTGCGCTACTGGAGCATGCGGCGCGTATGGCTGATGACCAGTCCAAACTCTCCTCCCGGTTTATGGAGATTGCCGATTTTATCCGTGAAATCAGTTTCTGGGCCTCGAAGTCAGGCCGTACAATCATCAGTGGCGACGATGTGCGCGCTGCTGCGGAAGAAAGTCTCTACCGGGTCAACCGGATTGAAGAGCGGATGCAGGAACTGTACGAGGACGGCACTATCATGGTCGATACTTCCGGTACTGTTGCCGGGCAGATCAACGGTCTCTCGGTCATCGGTCTCGGAGATCACACCTTCGGCCGTCCGACCCGTATTACCGCCACGGTCTATGCCGGACAGGACGGCATGATAAACATTGAACGGGAGGTCAAGCTGTCAGGGCCGATTCATGATAAGGGGGTCCTCATTCTGACCGGATATCTGGGTGGAACCTTTGCAGCGGAACGGCCGCTGTCGTTGTCGGCCTCGATCTGTTTCGAACAGTCCTACGACGGCATTGAAGGGGACAGTGCATCTTCTACAGAACTCTATGCACTCCTGTCGGCTCTTTCGGGGGTTGCCATAAAACAGGGAATTGCGGTAACCGGAAGCGTGAATCAGCGTGGCATGGTACAGCCGATCGGGGGCGTCAACCACAAGATCGAAGGATTCTTTGCTGTCTGCAGAGCACAAGGGCTGACGGGCGAGCAGGGGGTCATGATCCCGAAATCGAACGAACGGCACCTCATGTTGCACGAAGATGTCATTCAGGCGGTGACTGCGGGACAATTTCATGTCTGGGGCGTAGAAACTATTGAGCAGGGGATAGAAATCCTCACCGGCGTTAAGGCGGGGCATCGCGGGAAAAACGGGAAGTTCCCCAACGGCTCGATTTATTGTCTGGTTGACGACAGACTGCGGTCAATGGCGGATCGCCTTGAGGAACAAAAACAGAAACATAAACCGAAAAGCGGAAAACAGGTGGTTTCAAAAAAAACAGCAATCTGATTCCGGTGATTTTCCACCAGCCGTAATCAGACGCAGTCCGCCCGCCAGAGGCAGTCCGCCTGTCCGCATGCAGCGGCTTTGCCGGTCTCAAAGCAGACCTCGTTCCCCTCGGCCGACTGTATTGCCCGTACCAGTTCGGTTTTTTTTAATTTCCCCGCTTTGATATCATGTTGTTTTGCAATCTCTTTGATCTGGTCAAGTTTCATTTCAAATTCTCCTGAGTATAGTGGTTGAAACAGTAGCACACGAAAAATTTACCATGCAATTGGCAACAGTCAAGTTTCCAGACAAAAAAAAGAGGCGGAAGATTAACTTCCCGCCTCTTTTTTTCGTTTATTCAGAAACGTGCTACACGGTTATGCCGGCTAACCTCTGCAACGCCTCTCGGTACTTGTCGCCGGTCTTGTCAAGAATTTCCTGCGGCAGCACTGGAGGAGGGGCACACTTTCCCCAATCAAGTGTTTCAAGGTAATCGCGAAGGAATTGTTTGTCAAAGCTCGGCTGCTGACCACCCGGCTGATATGCCTCTTTCAGCCAGAACCGGCTTGAGTCCGGAGTCATGCACTCGTCGATGATGATCAATTCTCCATCGTACACGCCGAATTCGAATTTGGTGTCGGCAATAATGATCCCCTTCCTGTCGGCAATATCGCGTGCCCGTGTGTAGATTTTAAGCGTATAGTCCCGTGCCTTTTCAGCCAGATCCCGCCCGCAGATTTCGATCATTTTTTCAAAGGTGATTGTCTCATCGTGTGCCCCGAGGTCGGCTTTCGTCGAGGGGGTAAAGATCGGTTCCGGTAGTCGATCAGACTCTTTCATCCCCACCGGAAGTTTAATCCCGCTTATTGCGCCGGTGGCCTTGTAATCTTTCCACCCCGAACCGGAAAGGAAGCCGCGCACGATACATTCAACCGGGAGCGGAACTGCCTTCTTGACCAGCATTGAGCGTCCTTTGAGAATGTCGGCGTATGGCTGGCATTCAGCGGGATAGTCGGCAACATCAACAGAGATAATATGATTGGGGACGATATCTTCCATCTGGCGGAACCAGAAGGCGGAAATCTGGGTCAGTACGAACCCTTTATCCGGAATAGGCTCGTTCATGATGACGTCAAAAGCCGAGATCCGGTCTGACGTCACTAATAACAGAGACTCGCCGAGATCATAAATGTCACGTACTTTGCCGCGAGCAATCAGGTTGAGGCCGGGAAAATCAGTTTGCATAACAAGTGTTGACATATCTTTCTCCTATTTATCGGTAATCAATGCCTGATTTATTTCTATTTTAGATTTTTCACGGAGTGATTTTGCCCATTCAGTCAATGCATCTTCCTGTTTTTTAGGGAGCATTTTCTTTTTAAGTTCTTCTTTAGTTGACTCAAACTGGGCTTTAGGCGCTTCCGTGCGGCTCTTTACCCGGACTGCGTACCAGCGGTTTCCAACCTTGAAAGGAGTAGCGGGAGACTGTGCCGTCGTGAGTTTGAACGCGGCTTCGACTATTTCAGGAGAAGCACCGATGACGGGAATATCGCCTTTGGCGGAGTAGCTGAAACTTCCAGTCGTCTGGGTTTTGATGGCGGCATTGGTTGACAGTTGCTTTGCCGCATCTTCAGATTTTTTCTTCGCCAGTTCGATCGCTTTAGCCGCCTTTGCTTTTTCCTCAACGGCCCCCTTTATTTCAGCCAGTGCCGGGACTGCAGCGACTTTTCGCTCTTTGGCCTTGAGAATATAAATCCCTTTTGCCGTTTCGACCGGCCCGCCAAGTTCTCCCTGTTTCAGTTCAAGGGCTTTCTTGATGACCGCCGCTTCGCCGACCAGCGAGGCAGCAGGTGCTGCGGCTGCAAACAGCGGCGTATCCTGCACCTTCTGTTTCAGTGCGCCGGCAATCAGGTTCAGATCGCCGGATTTGATGTTTTTATACAGTGTATCTGCTGCCAGTTCGAACAGCTGCTTTGCTGATTTCTGTTTCACAGCTTCTGCCTTGACTTTTTCCTTCACTTCGGACAATGGCTTGATGCCATCCTTTCCCTGCCAGCGGTCAATGTTCTTCGAATAAAATGTCTGAATTTCCTCTTCCGATACTGTTGTTTGCCCGGCCTGTGAAGCAGGGTCGAGTAAAATATATGACAGCGCAACCTTTTCAGCTGTTTTAAATTGGTCCGGATTTTTCTGGAGGAAATCGGTCAGGTCAGCATCGCTCAGCTTTACCTCCCCGGCAACATCAGCAGGGGAATATGCCACATACTCCAGTTCTATTTTGTCGTTGTCCCTTTTGTACTGCGTCAGGGCATCGGCATCGGAGACAACAGCTTTGTCCTTGATCGACTGACGCACTTTCTTGAGAAGAACTTCCGTCTCCTGGCCGGCCTCAAAATCATTGGCGGTCATGCGGTTTGATTTTAATATCTGCTGGTATTGGTCAAAGCTGAATTTTCCATCAACCTGGAACATCGACATGGCTTCAATCGAAGTGGAAATCTCCTCTTTTGAAACTTTTATTCCAAGGGTCTTGGCCTCTTTCTTGGCGAGCAGGTTGTCAATCAGACCGTCGAGTGCGACTTTTTTCAACCCGAGCATCTTCTCCATTTCGGGGGGAATCGACTGGCCGTAAATCTGCTGGTACATGTTTCTGATGCGTTGATATGCAGACTGGAACTCTTCAAGAGAAATGCTGGTTCTGTCAACTTTGGCGGCATACCCTCCCTTGGCCCCCCCAAATCCGTCACTCCCTTTTCCCCAAACGAGAAAGATGGTGCCGACAAAGGAGAGGACGATGATAACAAAGACAACCTTGATAACAATTGATTCTTTCTGCTTGCGCATGATACTCAGCATGAATTGATGCTCCTTAAAGGGGTGAATGACGCAGAACGCCGCTAAAGGCGGCGGGAGCGACATACTACTATACGTACACCCTGATTGCAAGCGCTTGTTTTTACCGTTCCTGATCTGTCAAGACCCTGTCAGTATAATATGTTCTTGAGTTTACCAATCCATTCAGGTACGATTTTCAGAAGACGGAATTCGTCTTTTTTCAGAAACTGAACAGGGAGCTATATGAGTACTGAATTTATTCCGAAATGGATTGCCTGGGAAACCACGCAAAAATGTAATCTTCACTGTGTTCACTGCCGATGTTCTTCTGATCTGACCTCTTCAGCCGGGGACTTTACCACCACAGAAGGAAAGAAGCTTCTTGATGATATAGCCGATTTCTCCAAGCCGGTTGTTGTTCTTTCCGGAGGAGAACCGCTGCTTCGCCCTGATATATTTGAACTGGCAGAGCATGGCACTTCCCTTGGACTCCGGATGTGCATGGCGACCAATGGTTCATTGGTCACCGACGAAATCTGTCAGAAGATGAAGAAGGCCGATATAAAAATGGTCTCTCTGTCCCTTGATGGCTCGACGGCAGAGGTGCATGATAATTTTCGCCAGTCACCCGGATCATTCGAGGGGGTTGTGCGGGCTGCGGAAATATTCCGGAGAAACGGCCAGAAGTTCTTGATCAATTCATCTTTTACCAAACGTAATCAGACTGACATTGCTGCCACGTTCAAGACGGCCAAGGGTCTGGGGGCTACCGCCTGGTATATGTTCATGATTGTCCCGACCGGGCGCGGCGAAGAGATTATGAATGAACTGATTTCAAAAGAGGATTACGAAGAGATTCTGGACTGGCACTATCAGCAGGAAAAGATGGAGGATGACATCCTCATGCGGCCGACCTGCGCTCCGCACTATTACCGGATTGTGCCGCAGAAGGCGAAGGCCGAAGGGACCAAATTTGAACGCCGGTCACTGACGTTCTCCACCGGAGGCGGCAAAGGGTGTATCGCCGCTCAGTCCATCTGCCTGATCGACTGTTTTGGTAACGTCAAGCCCTGTTCGTATTTCCACCGCACTGCCGGTAATGTCAAACAGATCCCTTTCCGGGAAATCTGGGAGAGTTCCGAACTGTTCAAGGACCTGCGTGATTTTAAATCATACAAAGGGAAATGCGGCCAGTGTGAATATCTCAACGTCTGTGGAGGCTGTCGTGCCCGGGCAGATGCGGTACATGGCGACTATATGGAAGAGGAACCGTTCTGCAATTATGTCCCGATAAAAATGCAGCGGGAAACGCCAAAATAGTAATAGAGGGAACTTTCCTGTTGACACCGGGTAGTGATAAAGTTATAAGAGAAATCCTTTTGCCCAGGTAGCTCAGTCGGTAGAGCAGAGGATTGAAAATCCTCGTGTCGGCGGTTCGATTCCGTCCCTGGGCACCACTAAAAAATCAGCACCTGCGAGAAATCGCAGGTGCTTTTTTATTGCCTCGCCGTCGCAGGTTTGGGCAGATCCGTCTATTTACCGGTGAAGAATTTCCTGATATCCCGGCCTGTCTGCTTGAACGCGTCACCGGTTTTTCTGCCGGTATCCCGAAACCACTCACCCATCGATCTGCCTTCTTTTTTAGCCACTTTTCCCGTTTCTTTCCCCATCTCCTTGAACCCTTGACCTATCTCCTTACCACCCTCCTTGAAGGCGTGACCGGTCTCTTTCCCTGCCTTCTTGAAAGCCTCTCCTACCTCTTTCCCTTTTTCCCTGATTGAACTGTCAGCCAAAACCGGGGAGACAAGAAAGAGTGCCATGAAAACAGTCAACAGTATTTTTCGCATAATAACCTCTCATAACTATTGCCCAGGAAAAAATACGCAACAGTCCATATTGCAATAATGAATTGAATAAACATATCCCACATTATGCGTCTTGCTTCTATCCATTTCACGATCACCTATTGTCTCATGTCAACGGCTGAGCCATTTGGGGTTTTCTAATATCTAAATAATATTCCTCCGTTAACTATCGATCCACCAAAATTGATGGAACGCTTTGTATTGCCAGTAACGGTAAACACCGGGTCGTCTGAAATATATTTATATTCAGCCCTTACTGCGAATCGCTTCGAGATTTTTATATCGACCCCACTTAACAACTGGTATCCGAAGCATGCTGAGTTAGATCTTGATGTTGTAGAAATACCGGAGGTAGTGCTGGTCTCTTTTATATTATTATAATAGTAACCACCGCCGATGCCGGCAAAAACATCAAAGTTATCCAGCGGTAATATGGCAATAGCGGATAAAGACGAAGCTATGATGGTAACAGTAGAAGTTATCGATGAATTACCTGACCGTATGGCGCTTTTTGTGTCGGCACCATAAACGTCGATGTTAGTTTCGAGTGAGAAATGCTTGTTAAACCTTGTACCGACAATAAAACCAACATCATATCCATTTGTGAAATTAATAAGTCCAAGTTGTGAATTACTTCCGTCATTGTTTGGAATAAAGACTCCGCCGTTAATGCCTATGTATCTTTTAAGAGGCTTTTCTGCATTATCCGGTTCATTTGCTTGAATTATTTCTGATGACGAAACAGGTTGCGCGGTTTGGTTTAGTTCGTCTGCCCAAACTGATGTTGTTTGAATAAAATTGAGGCACAAAGCAATTAGTACAAGTATTTTAAATCTATTCACAAACCCTCCAGTAACTTTCTATAGATAATGTGTTTTATGATTTAAACAACCACCAGATTTTCTACAAACCTACCACTGATTTTGTCGGAGACAACGGGGTGGGAGAACACCTGACGGCTTGTCGGTCAGGTGCTTCTTCCTGGTTAGAGCGCCTTTTCTGATTTGTCGCCGTTAGTTTTAATGTGCACTGTATACTTGTAAGCAATAATCCCTATTGCTGCTGCAATTGTTCCAGCAAAGAGTTGTGCTACTGGCCACATTGATGCTCCGCCACCTTTGTATGGCACAAAGTATTCTTGATAAAGCAGCCACGCTAATAAGCCGAGCCACGGTATAACACCAGAACAAATGACTCCGATTTTCCCTTTCAGGAAAACAGAACAAATCAGCCCTGTGAAGGCCGATAAGATTGTAATGTATAGCCAAATAATCATGTCGTTAGCGCATCCGGTTTCATCAGATTTTTCTGCCTGTAATCATCTTTTTATTGTTGCTCTAACTCGTAGATCACCGGTTAGAGCTGGGCATCTACATGTATAAACAAGTATCTACCCATAGATGCATGTATCTACAGATAGATACCTATAATGTATGTACATATAGATG
>VFJW01000172.1 GCA_009885845.1 Geobacter sp. | reverse complement strand
GAAGTTCGGGCAGACCGGTATGGTATCAGGACATTCTTTGATATTGATGGAGCCAAAATCAAATTCGAGATTGTCTCAGAAGGTAGAATTAGCCTTACGGCGATGAAAATGGAAAATGTTCCGATCCTCTCACTTGATCGAGTATCCTGTTTTGCTGAAAAACTACTCGCCAATGCGGACCGATGGAGTGACAAAAGCGTAATGAGCAGAGACATCATAGATCTCGCGTTTATGGTTAGTCACTGGGGGGAAATTTCTCAAGAAGCTTTTGAAATAGCAGAAAGTGCTTACGGCAAGGTCGTACGAAAAAATCTGATAAATGCTGCCAGCCTTCTTAAATCGGATGATATTTATCGGAAGCGCTGTATTGAAGCAATGGATATAAATGATAAAGAGCGACTAAAAGCCGGTCTTGAGATGATTGGAAGCAAAGTAAGCGGGCAGGGCTGAATTAACCAGGAAAAAGATGTGAGTGAGGGGTGGGGTATGAAAACATCGGTGCTTGGATTTGTTGTGTTTTTTTTGTATTCACTACTGGTGCCGGTATTTTCGTGGGGGGCGGACATTGCTGACTACTGCATGACGCCGCCATTCATTCAGCAGGGCATCAAGGCCAATCTGCTGATGTTGATAGACAACTCGGCCAGTATGTACGATCTGGCATATCAGGATACTACCAACAAGTACTGCGCCAATGCTCCCACCACCGCATGCACGCCAACCTCAACCACGGATGCAACCTCGGCAACCTGCTCCGCAGTCGGCGCCTTCTGCTTGGCAAGCTCCACATCCACGACCACTTCTGTCCCGGCTGCCTGCACGACAGATTCGGATTGTCAGCCGCCCAAACCGGGGGGGGTTATTAACGATACCTGCTTCCAGTCAGGTAAAAACAAAAATACCTGCAAAACCGCTCTGGTGATCACGACCACGGTCATGCCGATAGTATGTACTACGGATGCGACTTGCAGCGCCTTAACACCCGGCGATACCTGCAACAACAAATGCAACGCCGGCCGTCAGTGCTATGACACCACCTACATCCCCTACACCAGTACGACCAATTATTACGGTTATTTCGAAGCCGCTGCCACTTACGGTTATGATTTTACGACCGGCAAGTTTACCACCGGTGGCGTGAGCATGCCTTTGACGTGTACCTACGCAAATACAAATACTGCGCCAAACACGCCAGCCACGTCAGCGTCCACCTACGTCTGTGTGAACACCACGGGCACCGCCGCCACGGAAACAGTGGTAAATAACTCGACGGGATTTGTCGCGAGCGGCAACTTTCTCAACTGGCTGACAGCATCCAAGTTTGACATCGAAAAAAAGATACTGACCGGCGGCAAGTTCGATACTGCAAACAGTGTCTTGGTCGCCGAGTCACGCGGCTGCGGAGGGAGAGAATTCCTCAAGTCGCTGCCGGGCGTTCCGAATCTGACCTTCGCCATCAGGGGGGGGACATCGGGCGGCATCGGCTCAACCCAGAGTCTAGCGGCCGAGTATGGCCAGAGTTACATCGATATCTATGCGGGGGTCTATAATGCAGCTGCCTGCCTTTCCGCGACGAACGACTGGATAGGCGTGATCAGCGGCGCGCCGCCGAATCTCGGCACTTTCCAGGGAGACAGCAAGGCGTGCGTGGGAGCTGGGACCACGGCTCTCAACCCTACCAATATGTGGAACCACGCTCTGCACAACTGCTACAAGGGGATGCTCAATATAGCCGGTGGATACGGCGGCAACCTGAATCCTTTGGAAGGCGAGTGCAAGTCCGTATACCTCACCATTCCACCATCCAGCATTACGGACCCGAATTCAGGATTTGCCATCTGCTCGAGCGCATTGACATATACTATTGGCAGTGCAGCCTACAGGGGATATCTGGGTGCATGCTGGAACGGCACGGATTTTAACGGCCCCTGTAAAAATCCTGACAATACGATACAGACAGGTATGACCGACTTGCTGCAGATGCAGAATTACTGCACGGCAAACGTCACAACAAACCCGGTAGTGGACCCCTCATCTTCCTCTTCCGTTACCACCGCCAGCATCCCGGGCTTTGTCATGCAGCAGGGGCTGTCGAATCTGACCAAGGTGGGAGGGTTTACGGTAAAGGCCGGCCTCGCCACGACTCCGACCGGCATGATAGACCGATTTAAAAACAGCATCCGTTTCGGAGCGATGGCGTTCAATATTGACGGCTCTGCCAGTGAAAATGCTGGTGTCGTGAGCGGTTCCAATATACCCAACTCTAAATACTGCTCGGTTACTACATCACGGCTCTGCTACCTCAACTCAGACTGCCTCATAAATGGCGTACAGGAGACCTGCGGAACAATAACCAATAAAGATTCCGGTAAAATCATTGCTTTTGTCGGCGAAGGTGCCTGCTCGGCCACGACTGCAACGGCATGCAAAGTTGACATTAATTGCCCTGCCAACGAATACTGCGTCGCTTCGATCGGCGACCACACATCAGGGCTTATCAAGGCCATAGACGATGTCAAGGCGACTACCTGGACACCTCATGCAGAAGCGTTTTACAATGCCGTCGCTTATTACACCAAAGATGCCGTTGCCACAAACGCATTGCTACCGACAGGTTTCGTACCGGGCGGTACCGCCATTAGTACTTATCTTGCCGGGAGTGACGATTACACCAATAAAAATCCGATTCAATACCGTTGCCAACAGAATAACATCCTGATCATTACCGACGGCGCGACAACCGCTGATAAGAACAGCACCATGACAGCAAAGGTCACGGATGCTTCCGGTAATTTCCGCGATCCTGCCACCACAACTGAAGGGAGCACTTGCGGCAGCTATGCCGGAACACCTTATCTCCATGACCTGAGCTATTATGCACGGCGCAGGAATATTTTTGACCCGACCGCACCATGCTTTACTGTAAGCGGAAGTTACATTTGCGAAGCTGCGCAGACAGTTAAAACATACGGGGTGTATACCGGTCCTGTTTCGACATCCACAGATGTTTGCGATCCGTACAACCAGATGAATAAGACGGCAACAAACGGCGGCACAACCCTGTATTCGGCCGTAGATCCATCAGCCCTGACGCTCAGTCTGAAGACTGCCTTCGAGCAGATTGCTACCAGCGCATCCTCCGGCACCGCTGCCTCCATCCTCAGTAACAGCGAGGGGAGCGGCGCAAACCTGCTGCAAGCTGTGTTCTACCCCGTTAAGGTGTTTAAAGATGATACAAGTGCTGACTGGACCGGTGAGATGCAGAATCTCTGGTACTACGTTGATCCGTTCATTTCGAACAGTTCTATTCGTGAAGACACTGATTTTACGACCGGAGCAAGCCCGACAACACCCGCTCATATTCTGGATCTGAAAAAAGATTACGCGGTGCGTTTCTATTTTGCCAACAAGGAGACTTCAGTTGAAGTAAAACAGGATACCAACGGAGATGGCGTCGGTGATGTTGTAATTACCGCTAAAGAGGATCCTGATGATGTTAAAAGTATTTTTCGCTCCGGCAAGCTTCTGTGGGCGCGTGATGCTACGACTCGAACCATTCATACCAGTGTTGACGGGTATTCCTTGCTCTCCCCGACTGTTGCAGGTGGTGGTTTCTATGCGATATCAGACGTAAGCTCCAGAACAGTTTCACTCAAACCTTACCTCCAGGTGGCAGATGGTGTGGAAGCCAAGAAAGTAATCGATTATATCCGTGGGACCGACCAGACCGGATATCGTTCTCGTACGGTTGCACTGACTGTGGGGGGGGCACAGCGAGAGTGGAAACTGGGGGATATTGTTTCGTCAACCCCGCGATTGCAGTCATCCGGCAAACTTAACAGTTATAATATTGAATCGCCGGCAGGGTATAACGACAAGGGTTATGCTGCGTTCATTAACTCAGCCAACTATAAGGCGAGGGGAATGGTGTATGTGGGGGCAAATGATGGCATGCTCCATGCCTTCAAACTAGGCAAGTTGACAGTGAGCGGTGTAACGGATGTTCCCAGTGTCTCCATAACCGGTGATGTCAAAGCGACTCTGACTGGTTCGAACCTGGGTGAGGAACAGTGGGCGTATATTCCGCGTAGTGCTCTTCCCTATCTGAAATATTTTTCGGATAAAAACGCCTACAGACATCTGTTTTATGTGGATGGGCCTACTGTACTGGTTGATGCGTCCATAGGCTGCTCATCGGGAGAATATTCTACGTGTGCAAAGGATGATGCCAACGGAACCAACTGGAGAACCCTGCTTATCGGGAGCATGGGGCTAGGCGGCGCTACGCGCGCACAAGGCAACACAACTTGTACCGCCAGTAACGCAAACGGCACCTGCGTAAAAGCGCCCATAGCAGATCCGACTGATTCGGCCACTCCTCCGACCAAGATGGTGGGGTATTCATCATACTTTGCGATGGATATTACAGGGCAATATTTCAACACTGACGGCACTCTTGCCAACCAGCCGACTCTTAAATGGGAGTTTCCACCACCTGATGCACCTGATAACTTCGGAATGGGATATGCCACTTCCGGGGCCGCAATCGTGCGGATATTACCCAGAATTACCGATCCCAACAACGCTTTAAATACAATAGCTGACAAGACCAAGAATGGTAAATGGTTTGCCGTATTCGCATCAGGCCCTACCGGTCCGATAGCAGATACCAGATTTGGGGGCAAGTCGGATCAAAACCTGAAGCTGTTTGTTGTTGATATGGGGGCTGTCACGCCTCTGGTGCTAAATACCAATTATTGGGTTATTAACACCGGTATTGAGAGGGCTTTTGCCGGAAGTATAGTGAGTTCAGTCATTGATACAGACAGATGGAATAAAAACGCTGACGGGAACTATCAAGACGATGCCCTGTATATTGGTTATGCGAAGGCAGCTATTGACGATGGCTCCCCTATTACCTCAACTACCACCTGGACCGATGGCGGAGTTATCAGGGTATTGACCAAGGAGGACACCAATCCCAATAATTGGACAGTAAGCCCTGTTATCTCCGGAATTGGTCCGGTAACAACCGGTATTGCGAAACTGCAGGACAGGAAAAACAAAAAACTGTGGCTTTATTTCGGTACCGGGCGATTTTTTTATGGTGGCGATGATAACACTGCTCAGCGCTATATCATGGGGGTGCAGGACAGATGCTATACGACCGCCAACTTGATCGACAAGAACTGTGACGCTACTGCTGTCGCTGGTACGGACCCGGAGTCTTCAGGGAAGGGCAGGGTTCTTGCGCTTGGCGATTTGAGCCCGCAGAGCAGTATCGATGCTTCAACTCTGGCAGCTAAAAAGGGTTGGTATATCGGCCTTGATGGACAAAACACCAGCTCGAAATTTGAAGCGGAGCGTTCCATAACCGATGCGGTGGCCCTGACTAACGGTGCGGTATTCTTCACTACTTTTAAGCCGTCTTCAGATATATGCAATTACGGCGGTAATTCATACATGTGGGGCGTAAAATACGATACCGGCGGGGTGGCTCCATCAGCCTCTCTGACAGGCAAAGCGCTTGTCCAGGTTTCTACCGGCGCTTTTGAGGAAGTAGTGCTCGGTACGGCACTTAACGCTGCCGGTGGGAGAAAAATGGACACCCCGATGACCGGAAAGCCCCCTTCTGACCCGCCGCCGATCATCAGCAACGCAGGCAACAAGCCGGTAAAAAAGATTCTGCATTTACAGGAAAAATAGTATGAGTCATTCCCGAAATATACATGACGTACTCATGCCAGAAAAAAACTGCAGAGTTGCTGTTTACTCTATTCCACCGGCAAAACAGGATTCGGAAAGCAGCGATGGCGCGATTGTGATTACAGAAAAAGGTTTTTCCCTGATGGAGCTTCTCATCACAATCGCTATTATGGGGATTGTGATGGGTATAGCAACTCTGTCCTTTAATACCTGGCAGGTTAAAAGCAGGATAGAGGCACAGACACACGAGCTATTTACGGATATCTCGGAAGCCCGTACCAATGCGTTTACGCGGAAAAAATATTACGGGATAGTGTTCCAGCCGACAAGCTATGTCATGAAAAGTTATACTTCTGAAGTTGAAATCAAAAATGTTACGGCGCAATTAGCCAATGGTACTGTAGTGGCGAGTAAAGTCCTTAGATATGGTCTTACTAAAGCTGGTGCGGATATAACGGATACGCCGGTAATATTTGATACGTCCGGCTTTACTACCTCGGCGACTGGTTTCACAATTTATGTGAATCCGACATCGGCGGCTGCCGCCGTCAACTGCCTGGCAATATCTGCCGCGCGGGTAAATATCGGGAAAGTTAATGGGAGCAGTTGTGAATTTAAATAATAAATCCGGATTTACCCTGATAGAGTTCTGTGTTGCCGTTCTCATCATGATGGTTGGACTTATGGGGCTTCTACAGGCGGTTAATATGGCGACCATGCACAATCTGGGCACTGTGCTTCGTAATGAGGCCATCTCTCTTGCAGATGAAAACATGGTAATGACTAAAACGTTTTCTCAATCAGTAGGTGTTACAAAGTTGTTTTTTAATACTGTTACGTTTGCAACTACAATAGCTCCAACAGCACAGGCAAACGACATAGAACTGTATTCCGGATCACCAACGCCGTATGATTCGATGACTCCTAATTCAACGATATCTGTTTTGGCAAAAAGAAAAACAAGAAGTGGTTTTTGTAATTACTCAGTAGTTAGGGCAATTTCTGCCGCTGGATCCAACTCAAAAGAGGTAGCGGTCAGGGTGTCCTGGCGGTACAAGGGCAGCAAGTTGAGCCATGTGATTTCTTCATTGATTACTAATCCAAACCCACTTTAATGTTTAGACAGGTGCAGCCGGCTATGAAAACAAACAAAGGTTTTACGTTGCTCGAGCTGATCATAACCATGGCGCTTGTCATCGTGGTAATTATGATCACCGGATCGGCGTTCAATTCAATTCTGACAAATACAAACAAGCTGACTTCAAGTGAGGAAAGCAATATTGAAGGTGTGGTCGGCTTGGAAATGTTCAGGCACGATCTACAGCAGGCCGGGTTCGGGCTTCCTCAGGCTTTTCTGGACCCGGCGCCACAGTATGCTGAGGCGAGTGTTGCCCCTGCCAACATACTGAATGACGGCCAGGGTATTACAGTGGCTGGCAAGATCCCGCGTGCAATAGCTTCACGGGAGGGGTTCTCCGGTTCTGATTCAGCATCTGAAACTACCACATACAATATTCTAGGTGGTACGGATTATCTGGCAATCAAGGCAACCAGTGTCGCAACCAGCCAAGCGTCCCAAAAATGGACCTACCTGAATTATTCGGGGAATGGCGGAAAAGCTCCAAACAGATGGTCGAATTCGGCGGATAATTTCAAATCAAATCCGCCTGATAAAGTTATTGTACTTAACAGAGCTTATTCACCGACAGGCAAGGTTACCAATACGCTGGTCTACGATTCTACCGATACTACCCACCTGGATATTTTCTGGCCAAACAACCCGACTGTCATAATGGTCAATGCTTTTAATCCAACCAATCCAAATCAGACGTATTATTTGTATGGCGTGGCTAATGATAATACACCTCACAAACTTTCAATGCCTTTTAATAGAGCCGATTATTTTGTCGCTCGTCCTTCAAACACGGCGAAAATTCCGAGTACCTGTGCTCCAAACAATACGGGTATTTTATATAGGGCAAATATCAACCATGCGGACGGTAAGTTAACTTACATGCCTCTTCTCGACTGTGTTGCCGATATGCAGGTGGTTTTTGGTTGGGATATTAATGGTAACGGAGTGATCGATGAATCCGGGGCGTATGACTCTACTGTAGCTAATATACCGCTATCATCTTCATCCGGATCAACGCAACAGAATATCAAGGATATAATGGAAAGTCCGGAGGAAATACGCAACAAACTGAAATATATAAAAGTGTATATCATGGCCCAGGAAGGCCGCAAAGATACCAGCTATACTAATAACGCCAAGATAGTGGTCGGTGATATTGAAAGTTTGACCAAGGGCTATGATGTTTCAGCACTTTCAACAAAGGGATGGCTCAACTATCGCTGGAAGATCTACAGGATAATTGTACGACCGAAAAATCTGGCCTCAAACTAGAGTCAACCTGAGATTCAAGAAGAACAGTTTTACGGGGATTGTGTAATGAAATTGCTCGCAAGTCAAAAGGGTATTGCTCTTGTTACGGCATTGATGCTGACGCTTATTTCGCTGACCATAATCATGTATCTGTTGTATATGATTACATCCGGTGCCAAGCTTTCGGGAGCAAACAAGCGTTACAAGACGGCTTTGGAAGCTTCATATGGTTCAACGGATCTGGTTATAAAGGAAATCCTGCCTGCTATATTTTCTAAGACAATTGCGGGAGGTGGTAGCACGCCCTGGGCTACTTCTCTGACTGGTTTGTATGCGAGTCCGATGGGATTTTATCCAAATGACAACACCCATGATGCATGTCTGATGGATAAACTGACCAAGTCGCCCTCCAATTGGGGTTCAACATGCAGCAAATCTTCCAATCCTAAAGAATCACCGGATTTTTCAATTAAGCTCAATTCAACAAGTTCAGATCCATTTACAGTTTATACTAAAATAATTGATACAATCTGTTCAGATAAACGCTCATATCCCATCGGCAAATGCACTGGAAGTGATCTTTCCGGCTTTGAACAACTAGATGGAGGGCAGGGGACAACCGGTGGTGCAGCCGGAATAACAGTCCAGGCTATGCCGGCTATCTATCGTATTGAGGTGCAGGGTGAAAGAACCACCAATCCAAGTGAAAGATCGAAGCTATCGGTGTTGTATGCTTATTGATTCTTAGAGTTGTCCAGTTAATAGCCCTGTAGGGGCGTTCGATGGTAGCCGTGCGATTTATCCCACGGGTACATCGGCGGGGTCAGGCATGACTTTTGGACATTTAAATAGAAATGGGATATTTTAGTATCATGGTTTGTTCGGTTTGACTTTGTGCCTGCTGATTGTTATTGTTTCAACAGGTATCTGTGTTTTTAACTGACATTTGAATTCGGAGTATGCAATGCCACAATTAAAACCGACAAAAAATGTTCATTGCAGTTATGCCGATTATCTGACTTGGGAAGATGGCAAGAGGTGGGAATTGATTGATGGTCAGGCTGTCTGTATGAGCCCTGCACCAGGCCGGCAGCATCAACAGATTTCAAGACTCTTAGAGCGTCAGATAGATTCATACCTCTTTGATAAAAGTTGTGAAATGTACCACGCTCCCTTTGATGTCCGCTTTGTGGAAACAAAAGATAATGTGGCCGATGACTACATTAATACTGTTGTGCAACCTGATATCATGGTTATATGCGATCCTGAGAAACTTGATGAAAGGGGGTGCAAGGGTTCGCCTGATCTGATTGTAGAAATTCTTTCACCATCAACCACTCGGATGGATATGACGGTAAAGTTTGAGTTGTATCAGCGCTATGGCGTCAAGGAATATTGGATTGTTCATCCAAAAGATCAGACAATTCTGGTTTTTAAACTTCTGGAAAGCGGTTTGTACGGTGTTCCAGATCGTTATTGCGCGGAAGACATTATTCCTGTAGCCTTGCTCGGTGAACTACAGGTTGACCTCACTCAGGTTTTTAGATGAATCTACTGGTACGCCTACTGACGCAGTGCGGGAAAGAAGTGCCGGACGCGAATTGACGTGAAGATAACAATAATTGTCACTTGAAACACGGAAATAAAAGGATTGGCTGAAATGTTAATCTATAATATTTCTTTAAAAAGTAATATATTCCAGGTACTTGATTTAATCGATTGTTCAATACAATTCTGGTGTTTAATTTGCAGTAAGTCGTAACACCGTCGTTTGGCAGAAGTTACTTCATAACTACAAATTCGATATACGATAATACTTAACCATTCGCGAGAATGGGACGGAAAGCCTACAGGGTCTCCAGCAGACAGCCGGGTTGCCGAAATATCCTTAAAAGATATCTGGCCCCGGCTTTTTTGTGTTTTGGGAGATTGCTGCCAATGCAAGAGCCTAACCGGACACTGCTGGTATAAAATAATATATAATTACATATAAAATAGTTGACAATTATATAATTTGCTGTAAATGATTCCATGAGATAATTTTTCTTTCATGGGATACTGATTATGAATGAATTAAATAAGGTAAAATCAATCCGAGAGTCGCGCCTTATGAGCAAGTCGGAACTTGCCAGAAAAGCCGCGGTATCTACGCTAACAATCGATCGTATAGAACGTGGCGAAAAATGCCGGATGGAAACCATGCGGAAGATCATTCTGGCGCTCGGGTTCAGTCTTGAAGACAAAAGCAAGGTATTTCAGGATCAGGAATAACGGGACCAGATATGTTTCTTTTTAAAAAGAAAAAAGAAGTCATAGGCATAGACATCGGATCAAGTTCCGTGAAGCTGATTCAGCTGAAGGACACAAAGGGGTCCCTGGAGTTGTTGAACGTGGGCATTGCCCCTCTTCCTCCCGAGGCAATTGTTGATAACACCTTGATGGACAGTGCTGCTATCGCGGAGGTAATTAAAAAACTGATCGCAAGCTTCGGCATCAAGATCAAGGACGTCGCCTGTTCCATCTCGGGAAATTCGGTAATTATCCGGAAAATAGTGCTTCCGGCAATGCCCCAGGAGGAGTTGGAAGATCAGATTTCATGGGAAGCAGAACAGTACATTCCCTTTGATATTAATGATGTAAACATGGATTTTCAGATTTTGTCACCAGACGGTAACGATCCTTCAAAGATGAACGTGCTGTTGGTCGCCAGCAAAAAAGATATCATTAACGATTATGTGGCAGTATTCAGTGAGGCCGGAATGCATCTTTCGGTTGTTGATGTTGATTCCTTTGCTGTTCAGAATGCATTTGAAATAAACCATGACTACAGTACGGAAGATATTATCGCTCTGGTAAATATCGGCGCGAGTGTCATGAATATAAACGTCATTAAAGATGGCGTTACCCTGTTTACCCGGGATGTCCAGATGGGGGGGAACCTCTATACCGAAGAGATTCAGAAACAGCTTGGATTGAGTGGCGCTGATGCCGAGACCCGTAAGCTTCTTGCCCATGAATTGAATGATACGGCACTTCAAAATGTCATATTAAAAGTCAACGAAACGATAACAAATGAAATCCGTCGTTCGCTTGATTTTTATAACTCTACTGCAAATGAAGACCGTATTTCGGCAATTTTTGTCAGCGGCGGTTGTTCGAAAGTTTTCAAACTTGTTGAGAAAATAGTTGAGAAAAATGATCTGCCGGTTAATACAATCAATCCCTTCGCTAAACTGAAATACAGCGAGAAAGATTTTGATCCTGAATACCTTGAAGAGATCGCTCCCTTTATGGCGGTACCGGTCGGACTTGCTATCAGGAGGGTAGGGGACAAATGATTAAAATTAATCTCTTACCCGTCAGAGCGGCCAAGAAGAAGGAAACAGCTATTCAGCAACTTGTTATTACCGGAGTTGTGATTGTGTTGATTGCTGTGATTGTGATGTCTCTGTATGTTGTTAAACGTATTCAGATTGCTGCAACCCAGGATGATATAAAAACGGCTAACAGCCGGATTAATGAACTAAAAACAAAAATCGGTAAACTGGAAGAACTGAGAAATTTGAAAGAACAGGTTAAGAAAAAGCTCGATGTTCTTTCGATGCTGCGAAAAAATAAAATGGGGCCGGCGCAGAGATTGGCAACCTTAAGTGATCTGACTCCTGAACGATTGTGGCTTACAAGTTATAGCGAGTCAAACCAGGATATCAAAATATCCGGTATTGCATTTACTGAAGATCTGATCGCTCAATTTATGAGAGCGCTCGAAGCATCCAGTGATTTCATGTTGTTAGAGCTGGTCGTCTCGGAACAAATCGAAATGGCCGGGACAAAACTCAAGAAATTCGATATATCGATGAAGCTGGAATCAGTGGCCCCGCAGAAATAAACTAATGCACGTTATTCAGGTGGTCTGAAAATGGATCCAAATGTAGAGAAAGTACTTAAGCTCCCAACAAAACAAAAGATTCTGATTCTTGCGCTGGTTTCAATTGTCGAAGCCGCTGCTTTAGTGTGGTTTTTGTACCTGCCAAAACATCAGGAACTAAATGTCTTTACAGCGGAACTAGCCAAGCTGCAGGATGAGATTACTGATAAAACCAGAATCGCCAATAATCTCCCGAAATTGCAAAAAGAATACGATCAATTGAATCAGGAGTTGGCACAGGCTTTAACAGAATTGCCTAACTCAAAAGAAATTCCGTCGTTGTTAACCAGCATTACCTCATTGGGAAAAAACGCCGGACTTGATTTTTTAACATTCCGTCCCCGAGCTGAAGTACCGAAAGATTTTTTTGCTGATGTCCCGGTTGACATTGTTGTGTCCGGGTCATATTTCAGTGTTGCGAATTTTTTTGCCGCCGTGGCAAATCTGCCACGAATAGTGAATATAAGCAATGTCGTGTTTACGGATATCAAGAGTGTCAATAATCGCATGATGACTAAGGTTACGTGTCTTGCCACGACATTCCGATTCCTTGATAAGAAAGAGATTAAGGGTGATAAAAATGCAGCCCCCAAAAAATAATCTTTTTTCGCAGCGTGCCGTTACTTTGGTATGTGCGCTGTTGTTGTGTGCCGCGTGCAGCAAAGAGCAGCCACAAGTGCCCGCTGTTGTTCAGCCGGTCCAAGCTGTAGTTGCGCAACCAAAACCTGTCCAGAAACAGGCAAGCTCAGCACTGCGTCTTCCTGCTCCGCCGGTAAACCAGTTTGATTTCAGCAATAAAAAAGATCCTTTCAAACCCTTTGTGGTTGTTAAAGCTGAAACAAAAGCTTCACCGGAATCGATTAAAAAAGCCCGGCGGGACTCCCTTCCGATTCATAGCTTTGATGTCAGCCAGTTCAAATTGATCGGAATAATTACCGGAGGCCGGGAAAATCAGGCAATGGTGACGGATCCAGCCGGCAAAGGATATGTTCTGAAAGTCGGCATGACGATAGGAAAGAATGACGGCAGGATTGTTGCAATCAGTTCAGGCGGAGTAGACGTTTTAGAGCAATTTAAAGATGATAACGGCAGGGTCCGGAAAGAGAATATAAAACTCACCCTTCCCAGGAAACAATAAGGAGTTCCGTATGGAGTGGAAGAAACATACATTGAGAATTGCGCTCATATCATTTTCAATAGTTACAAGCTGTTTGGCTTCCTCGTGGAGTGTCGCTCATGCAGTTGAGCCTCGGGAAGCAAAAAATCTTGTTGCAATTGAATCTATTGTGCCAACTGGTGATGGTTCCACCACTGAATTGACTATAAAGCTGTCTTCTCTTGCCACCTATACAAGTTACAAAACAGCTTCTCCGCTGCGCCTGGTTATTGATTTTACTCAGGTTACTCCAGGGAATATTACTGCACCAATTACTATTAATAAGGGGAACTTCAAGAAAATTTTAGCGCAACGCTTTGATACTGATGCAGGAGTGTTAACCCGGGTCGAAATTGAACTTGTCAGTGACAGGGAAGCACTTATTACTGAATCCCCTGCCAATCCCGGAGAATTGAAAGTATCTTTCACTGCGATACCGAAAAGTGCTGCTCCTGCCGTAGTACATAAAGCAGTCGATGCATCTCTTGGGGTATCAGAACCAACGCCGGGACCAGGGACTGCCCCCGGGCATGATGCATTATTTCTTACTCTGACTTCTATTTCAGTCAGCAATAATACGATCACTCTCGCTCTTGATGGTGCGATCAGTGATTTCAAGACGTTCAGGCTTAATAAGCCGGAGCGGTATGTTGTTGATTTAATGAATGTAAAAAGCGGCCTGTATTCCCGGTTATTGCCATTAAATGCGTCAGGAGTGGCTTCCGCGCGAATTGGTCTCTATCCGGACAAAGTACGTATTGTTCTTGATGGCACGAACGGAAGTTTTCCGGAAGCAAAGGCCGTTAAAACTGCAACAGGAGTTGTCATTACACTGGACACAAAGTCTTTTGATGAAAATGCCAATACCAGGCTTACTGCTACCCGGGTAGAAAAACCTGTCGAAGAAAAAGCTGTGCCAAAAGCAAAACCTCAAGTGCCAGATGAGTTGTCAGAAGTTAAACCTGAAGTTACCGTGGAAGCAGTTAAAGCCGTAGTTCCACCAAAACAGCCTCCTGTAGTTGCCGCCAAGGCAGTAAAAAAAGATGGTGTTTCAGCGATAGAGATGATTGATTTTCAGGTAATTGACGGTATATCGCGGGTGTCTGTCAAGGTAAATGGAACTATTAGCGCCGATAAGCCGATTAAATCATCCGGTTATGTCACTCTGACGATTAAAAACTCAACACTTCCAAAAAATCTGCAGCGATCACTTGAAACCCGTTCTTTTGTTTCACCGGTTCTGCGCATTACTCCGGTGCTGGTTAAAAATAAAAAAGGCACCGATACAAAAATCCGCATCGCAACGCGTGTGGCTGCCTCTTTTGAATATCGCCAGGAAGGCGATATGATGTATATCGATTTCAAGCATCCGGAAAATTTGTCCGGAAATAAGCTTATTATCGAAGCTACAGAGCAGAAAAGTAAATCCGTACAACCGAAAGCTGCGGTAACCCGTGAAGATGACTTCTCATCTGATCTTGATTCCTCCAGCAAGCCATCAGGAGTTCTTCACGGGTATAAAGGGCGTAAAGTTACCCTGGAATTTGCAGATGCTGATGTACGGAAAATATTTCAGCTTCTGGCAGAAGTCAGCAATAAAAACTTTGTCCTGGGTGATGAGGTTACCGGAGCCATCAGTCTTAAGCTGGTAAATGTACCGTGGGATCAGGCGCTTGATATAATTCTTGATACAAAAGGGCTCGATAAGCGTGAAGATGGCAACATTATTCTGATCAAGGGTAAAGGTAAGTTTAAATCACAAGCGGATGAAGAACTGGAGATTAAAAAGACGCTTGCCAAGGGTATTGAGCTTAAAACTGAGATTTTCAGTGTGAACTATGCCGAGGCTTCGGTAATGTCCACACAGTTCAATAGCTTGAAGAGTGACAGGGGTGTGATTTCAACAGATGCCCGTACCGGCACCGTTATTGTGAAGGATATCCCCGCAGCAATTGAAGATATGCGGAAGCTGTTAAAGCAGCTCGATGTTCCAGAACGTCAGGTTATGATTGAAGCCCGTATCGTTGAGGCTACCTCCACCTTTACCCGCAGTCTCGGAGTAAACTGGGGGATGCATTATCGCGATGGTACGTCGTCAATTCTGGGTATCAACCAGATGGATACCAGTTTCGGTGGTTTGGCAAATGCGGCGCCGACGAGCGGCGCAAGCGGTTCGCCTGGTGCCTCAATGGGTATTTCTTTCGGTAAACTGTTAGGCAATATATCTCTTGATCTCCGTTTGAATGCGGCTGCCAGTGCCGGCATGATCAAAATTATATCCTCCCCTAAAGTTGCAACGCTGAATCATAAAATGGCAAAGATATCGCAGGGTCAGCAGATTCCGTATCAAAATACCACAGCGACTTCGGGTGCAGTCACCGCATTTGTCGCTGCGACACTCTCCCTGGAAGTTACGCCGCATATTAATGCCAACGGTACCATCATCATGAAAATCGATGCAAAAAATGATGCTCCCGGTGCCGGCAGTCCACCTCCAATTAACACAAAACAGGCAACAACCGAGCTTCTTTTGAAAGATGGTGAAACTACGGTAATCGGCGGCATTTTTGTTGACAGCGAAACTGATGGAGATGATGGAGTGCCGTATCTGATGGATATTCCACTTCTCGGCAACCTGTTCAAGTCCAATGTGAAAGCAAAAACCAAGACGGAGCTGCTTATTTTTATTACCCCCAGGATCCTCGGCGGTATTTAGCAAGGTATAAGTCCTATGAATACTCTGACCCTACATACGCAGTCACATCAGGAGTACCTCGAATGGGAGGCACTTCAGGAATGTAAAAGCGAATATTATGCTGGTGAAGTTTTTGCCCAGGCTGGCGCATCTTCGACGCATGGCACTCTGACGCTTAATCTGGGTGCTATTCTCAATATGCATCTCAAAGGCAAGCCCTGCCGCACGTACATCGCCGATATGAAACTCCATGTATCCGTGACCGATGCTTTTTTCTATCCGGATGTTATGGTGACATGTGATGTGCGTGACCGTGGCACCGATATGTACAAGCAGTACCCGGTGCTGATTGTTGAAGTACTGTCTGAAAGCACCGCCGAGTATGATCGTACGTTCAAATTTGCCTGCTATCAGAATATAGTAACGTTGCGCGATTATCTGCTGATAAGTCAGGATGTATACTCTGTTGAACATTTTCACCTGAATGACAGCGGCGAATGGGTGCGCACGGTTCACGCATATAACGATATGTTCCATCTTGACTCCATCGATCTTGATGTTACGGTATCAGATGTGTATGCGGATGTGGATGGAGTTGTGACTCTGGAAGAAAAGTTTCGGAAAATGTCACAGTAGCGGGTTTTATCTGTAGAAACTCAGCATTGTCCGGTTTGGTCTTTGCATCGAGATTATAAAGCCACGTTAGGGGCGTTCTATGGTAGCCGTGGGATTTATCCCACGGATGAAAACATCAAATATTCATTCGTCACGTACGTGACGATGTGAAATCGTCTACCAT
>VFJW01000142.1 GCA_009885845.1 Geobacter sp. | reverse complement strand
GGCAAAGGTGTCTATGGCAAAGGTGGCGGTGATCGTCTGATTTGCGGTGACGTTTGTAACCGTGAGCGGGTTGGCGGTACTCGTGACAAAACCACCGGTACCGGTCCAGTTCACAAAGTGATATCCGGTATTGGGCACGGCGGTAACGGTTGTTGCAGAGGCTCCGTAGTTGACCGTCTGGCTGGCCGTGCCGGTCAGGGAACCGTTGGCGCCGGAAGTAAACCCAATAGTAAAGGTATCAATCGCAAACCCTGCCACAACTGTGCAGTTAGCTGCTACTGCGGCTGTTGCAAAGGTGGAGCCGCTGAGAGTACCGCCGCAACTACTGGTAACTGCTGAGATATGATACCCGGTGGATGGGGTCAGGGTGAAGCTCGTGGCACTGCCGTGGTTGACGTTCTGTACGGCAGTCGGGAATATCGAGCCGTTAGCGCCGGAAGAAGGGGTTACCGTGTAGCTGTTTATGGCAAAGGTGGCGGTAATAGTTACCGTTCCGGTCACACCAGAAGGAAAAGTATAGCTGCTAACTGCACCGACAGAGACGCTTCCTACTATCACATCGCTAACATGATAACCAGGAGAGGGAGTAAATGTGTATGTCGGTTTGTCTCCGTAATTAACCTTAACAGGCCCGTTAACACTCCCATTAGCCACTGGCAAGAGGATGATATCATACTGATTAATGGCAAACTGCCCATTAACATCGTGGTTTGCAGAAATACCGGTAATTATATAAGATCCGCTACTTACAGCTAACGTTTTGTTAGAGCCATTATCATTGACCATTGTAAGGTGAAAACCGGTGTCAGGGGTTATAATGCATGTGGAAGTTTCTTTCAGAAATACGGTGGCAGGCGAACAGGAAACTGTTCCGCCGCCATTTGGAACCTGCGAAGTCACGGTAAATGTATCGGGTGTAAATGACGCAGAAACAGTACAATCGCCTGAGATTGCCCCGGTTGTATAGACATTCCCACTACGCGTCCCTCCACAACCAGTCACAGAGACAGGTGAAAAGCCTAAATTGGCGGTAAGATTGAAACTGGCAGTATTACCAAAACCGACTGTTTGTGAAGGTGGTGAAATACTCCCATTTGCACCAGCAGTTGCGGTAACCGTAAACGTCTTGAGGGTAAAGGCGGCTTCTATTGTATGATTGCCTGTGATATTCAGAATTTGAAAAGCAGTGCCACCGGTGACACTCCCCAAAATATCACTGCCATTATCTTTCAGGGACGAAAGAGTAGAACCAGCTGCCGCTGCAACTGAACATATGACGTTTCCACCGTCGCACGCCTGAGCAGGACAGCTTATGGTGCCACTGCCACCAGACACGCTATATGTTATGGAAATGGTGTGCATGGCATTGGCGGTAAACAGAGCGTTGATACTCTTATCGGCGGTAAATGGGTTCACCGTGCAGAAAGCTGAAGTGGTGTTGCCTCCCGATGCAGAGTCACATCCGGTCCAGTTAACCGTTGAACAGGAATCTGCAGTAGCTTTGGTTACAATTCCGACACCTACCGGAACACCCACACTCCCGCTTACCGTTGTTGAAGGGGTATATGCCAGATTATATGGCCAACTGACATTTCCTGAGCCGGTTCCTGACAAGGTGAGCCCAAGAGTATGCCTTGTGCCTGTTAATGTAGTTAAAGCCACTGGTGAACTGCCGGTCGGGAGGGTTATAAGAGCGGGGTCTGCACTCAATAAACTGTTATTATACGCCCGGATTATATCGTCTGAATCAGAGGCGATATATATCCTTTGGCCGTCGTTTTGCACAATGATAGCAATGGGATATGAGGTACTGAACGAGGACGTTACACTTTGTGAACCGGGGTCAACAAGTTTGACTGAGTCCCAAATACCTGCAACATAAAGAGTGTTGGTAGCATTGCTGACAGCAAGTGCGTTTGGAAAGTTGCCAACCGACAGGGTATTGACAACTCCCATGGTTACAGGATCAAAAAAAGTAACTGAGTTACCCAGCAGATTGGCGACATAGAGGTACGTGTCCAGAGTATGCATCGCAAGAGTAGAGAGGTCGTCTGCAACGGGAAGTAACGTAGTGGAAGTTACCAGTTTTGTCGCGGCATCAATAATCGAGATGGAAACTCCTTGATTAAGTACGTAGGCTTTCGTTCCCGTTTTATTAAAAACTATACTGCCAGGGTTTTTCCCAACGACAGTGCCAGTATCACTCAAGGTGTTTGAATCTGAGTTCAGATACAGAATGCGCGAGGCTATACCGCCACTATCATTATTCCCGATCAGTATCTGTGTCCCGGTGGGATCGCAGGCAATAGCGGTCAACCCGGTAAACCTTGGATCATGAACAGTTGTCACCACCGAATTTTTTGATGTATCGACTATTGTTATCGAATTATCGCCTGAATTCAGTGTATAGGCGTGAGAGCTGACCGGATTCAGGCAAAATGCAGTAGGTTTTGTATTTATTGGGAGAGTTATGGGACTAGAGTAAGAGTCATTCAACGTACTAATAGCATTTATGGATCCATTGGAATTCAGACTATATACAGTATCTGCAAATGCGTGCGACGATGGCAGATATTGCTGCAGTGTGAAAAAAAACAACAGGATGAGTAAGCTTTTTCTATGCATGGTCACGAGTAACACCTTATTCCAATTCCAAATCAAAGCGCTATCTTCGTTGGTTCGTCTTCAGCTCCTCAACGTACTGAAGTACGCCTTCGTTGCCTCAATCCTCGCCGCCTTGATTTCATCTTTTATTTGAAATTGATATTATTGATTCTCCGCCTCATTTATTTGAAGACGGGCACTATCTGAAAATGCAGGCATAAATCAAGTTACACCGATCTCGAACACGGGCTTCAATTGGATGAAATAAGCAATAAATGTGCCTGACACTTCGAGCAAGTGCTATTTTGGTTCCGCCGGACAAATGCAGACATAAACTCTGATCGTTTGGAGTTTGATAATGAGCAAGCATACTATAGGAATACAGCACAAACAGCCAGAAGCTTGACAATAGTGACTGCGAAAGTTATAGTTCCTCCGCATTTCGAAACATTTGAAGCCACAGATACTTTCTTTACGCGCTCGTAGCTCAGCTGGATAGAGCAACGGCCTTCTAAGCCGTAGGTCGCACGTTCGAGTCGTGCCGGGCGTACCAAAAAATACAGGGGGTTACAGCAGAAATGCGGTAGCCCCTTTCCTTTTCTTTTTAAAAAGGTAGCGCATAGGGAACATAACCGATTGACCGCACAAACTTTAATGGGTACAGTATTGGCAGTAATGCATACTACATTATACATGTATCAAACGGTGAAATAATGACTCGACTTCTCATTCTGTTCACGACCATCAACCTGCTGTTCATGAGTACACAGGCGGCGTTTGCCGCTTCGGTAACTATCATTCCCACCGCTGCGAGCACCTACAGCATACAAGGCAGCTTCATGGATGGGGTAGCCGGTATAGACCTGACGATTACCTACGACGGATCATCCCTTTCTTCACCGACAGTCACCCAGGGGGCTCTCGTCGCCGGGGCAATGATGGTGGCCAATACCAGCAATCCCGGCTCCATAAAGACTGCCATCATCAGCACCAAGACATTTTCGGGCAGCGGAGAGATTGCCACCGTAACTTTTGCCAACCGTAACGGAACGGGTGGAATTACGTCCGCCACCGTCAAAATGATCAACAGCAAGGGGGTGTCAATACCTGCTCAGGCCACCATATCAGGTGAGAGCGCCCCTGCAACTGCCGCATCAGGCTTTACGACAACGGCCGGTGTCCCGTTCAGCCAGACGGGTGCTGAGGTTACAGCGGGAGTGCCGTCCGCTACTGCATCGGCCGCTTCATCACTGCCGGTTCAACTCGGCACGGTGAACATGCCGTCGGATTTCCCAGTCAAGAATGACCCGAAACCGGTTGACTCCGTCAGCGTACCCATCCAGAGCATCGAACCACCGGCAGTCAAGCCGGCTGATCCGCCTGCCGAGGTAAAGCCGGTTGCAGCGCCACAGAAACAGGAACCGGTTAAAATAACTTCCTACAAAGGGGTCCTTGAAAGCTTCCGAGTATTTAACGGGAAAAAATCTCCTGCCGTTTATATTGCGCTCTATAACAAAGAAATCACGCCGACCATCCACCAGGAACCGGCCATTGCCCTGAGTGATGGCAAAACTCAGCTGAATATACTGATAAAACTTGATGCCGCCGGCGACAAATCGCCTAATTTTTCCCTGAATGGTGCCAAACTGGTTTCACTCAGCAAGGACGATTCCTTGAGGTGGACTATTGTCGTCCTGCCAAAAACAGGCACTCTTCAGGCCGGTCTGACCATCCTGACGGACAGCGATATGATTGAGTACCCCCTCACTGTGGCACCACCCGTCGAAGGTGTTTCTGCTGCTGAAGCTGATTTTGCCGCTTTTCTGGCCGATAGCGGAGCGTCACCTTCGACGCGTGACCTCAACGGCGATGGCAGACATGACTATCTTGATGACTTTATCTATACCGCTAATTACCTGAGGAAGAAGGGTGTTGCCGATAAGACTCCAAAATAGCTGCCACAATTCTTTCTGACATATTAATGAAGCCGCCGGGATTCCCCGACGGCTTTTTTGTATATTCAACTGCAGCGGATAAGGTTGGGAGAAGCGCATCACTGGTTGATACGTGAGACCTAGCAGTGGCACACAAAAAAGGCCCTGATTTCTCAGGGCCTTTTTTACTTCACCGGACTAAGCCGGATATTTAACTGGTGCGGTGGAATGGAATCGAACCATCACGGAGTTGCCCCCGCCAGCCCCTCAAGCTGGTGCGTCTACCAGTTCCGCCACCACCGCAAGCAGAG
>VFJW01000109.1 GCA_009885845.1 Geobacter sp. | reverse complement strand
TGGCCATGACATGACAGACAAAGTTCATTGATCGGCTTCAGCAGCTGACTTTCATACTGGCTGCCGTGAGGATCGTGGCAGGCATCGCACATCCCGGCTTCAACCGGACCATGAATATACTTCTTTTTCTTCATCTGTACCGACATATCGGCGTGACAGTCATAACAAAGCGCCGCACCGCGCTTGGGAACAGCATGCTTCGGGTTCCCCTTGCTGGCATGGCAATAGCCACACGAGTAAGTGCCTACCGGGCCATGCACAAATTTGGCCGTCATCAGCCTTTTATGGCAGACATAACAGGGATTGTTTTTTTCAACGCTGCTGTTCATCTGCGCCGGTGTCGGGTTCATCACATGACAGGACTGGCAGAGACGCTCTTTTTCGATTTGATGCATGGTAATCGGCGTAAATTCGGGAGGAACCTTTTGATTACCATCTTTGGGAGCATAAAAGACCGACAGTGCGGCAGATTCAATTTTTTGCCCGCCGTTAAAAAGTTCTATCACCAGCTTGTTAACCCCTGGGTCCCATAACGACTGGGCAATAAAGAAATCCTGGAAAAATTTGCGGTATTCCGGCGAACCGACATCTACCGGATCACCGCTGAGTCCATTATGTGTTATGCGCAGGGATGAAACTTCCGATTGATTGAGTTTGAAAATCAGGTGGCCGGAAGAGGTGACCGCGGCATTTGGAGATGGATAGATAAAATCAATGGCTCCCCATGAAGCAGACGCTCCAGCAAGAACAATAATCGAAACAGATATCAGCAACCGCTGCAGCATTGAATCTCCCTACTGATTTTGAACCGGGTTAAACCGGTCATACGACTTTGGCTTGTGACAGCCAACAACACAGGTGCCGCCAACGTCGGTTTTTGTGTAACGGATTGGTATCCGCCACAGTCCAAACCCGGGTATTTTACTCGATATCAGAAAGGGTTGACTGGCAGCGTGCGGATCGTGACAGACTTTACAGGAACGCCCTTTCACAGCTTTATTAACGTGCACAAAATGAAGGTTGAACATGCCGTTCCGGAAGTTTGTTTCCGAATCACTGCGCTGGCTGTCTGCAAGTGTATCTATATGGCATCTGAAGCAGAGCTCAAAGTTCGCTTTGTCAAAAGATTGGTACAATTCATCAGGCACTCTCGCTTTTAACAGGTGAAGGTTCTGCGTCCCATGAGGAGCGTGGCACGCACTGCATGACCCGGAAGCAACCGGAGCATGAACATATTTTCCGGCAAAATGGGTACTGTCATGGCAGGTCATACAGAGAGTTGCCCCTTCAGCCTTGAGGAGATAGCCGTTATCCGACTGATGCGGGTCGTGACAACCGAGGCAATTCCCTTCTGCAACCGGTTTATGAGGGAATGCGCGGTCGAGTTTGCTTTTTTCGTGGCACATATAGCAAAGGGCCGCCCCCGCCTCTTTCAGCTGAAATTTGTTGTCGCTCTGATGAGGGTCATGACAGTCGAGACAATCACCCGCGGCAACCGGAGGATGCAGATGTTTTTTGGTATCCTTGCGATCGTGACAATCGTTACAGAATATATTTTTACCTGTGCCCATCGGCACAAATGCCTCTTTCTTGAATTTCGGGTGCTGCTGTCCTGATGGCTTATGACACGACGGACACTCACCATCTTTGACCGGTAGATGCACAACCTTTTTGCCAACCTTGTTGGAGTGACATCCACAATTTCCTGTTCCGGCTGCTTCTGCGATACGCTTGTTGACAACAAGCAGCACGCCGGCAATTCCCATCAGGATTGCGGCGCACAGACAGACAGCTTTACCGGATATGATGTTCATAAGTATCCAAACCTTAATAAGTTACATCTTTGAACCGCCGTAGCTATGCAGCCCGGAAAGAAACAGATTGACGCCCAGATAACAGAAAATAGTTGCGGCAAAGCCGATTACCGAGAGCCAGGCGGCACGTTTTCCGACCCATCCCTTGGTGATGCGGGCATGCAAAAAAGCAGCGTAGACAAACCATACGATCAGAGACCACGTCTCCTTGGGATCCCAGCTCCAGTAGGTACCCCAGGCATAGTTGGCCCAGGCAGCGCCGGTGATGATGCCAAGCGTCAGAAGCGGAAACCCGATCATGATTGAGCGGTAGTTAAGATCATCCAGAACTTTCAGAGGGGGAAAAAGAGACAGCAGGCCGCCGGCCTGTGCCGATGAATCAGTGCCTTCAATAGCCGTTTTGATCAGATACATGATTGAAATCCCGCAGGCAACGGCAAAAGCGGCATACCCGAGGAAGCAGGTAATAACGTG
>VFJW01000066.1 GCA_009885845.1 Geobacter sp. | reverse complement strand
TATTCTTTCGGTCGGCACGCCATCGGCTGTTTTGTCATTCAAAATCAAGCAGATACGCTGTCAGCAGGCGCCAACACTTCTCTGGCACACTAGTTGCCATAACCAGCTAAACCGCATGTGCACTGCCAGGTGACTTATGCGGCCCGAATTATAATTAGTTTCCATTCGGAAACTCCGGATGAGAAACTGTTGGTTTCTGCTTCGGGGAGGAGGAATTTTTCGTTCTCGCAAGGAAATCGAGAAATTGCGCGGAGGCGTACACTGGTACGCCGCACAAGCAAGTCCGAAGATTGACGCCGCCAGAGCGGAAAAGAATCCTTTCCGACAGAAACTAATTACTAACTCAACAAAGGAGGCAGCAATGAGCAAGAAGATGAAGACGGTTTTTGCATTAGGGGAGGATTTTAAGGTGATGATTTCATTGGTGCCAAAACTGGAGGCATTTATCAAAGGGCACCGGGAGATTGCGGCAGGGTATCAGAAATATCGAAAAAATGGTGGTGCGGCAATTCCGGGTGTCGAGAAGTATCTGGGTACGAAGGAAAGTAAAAACGTTCCTGCTGCAGGGGCAAAGGAACCGGCAAAAGTAATTAAAATTAAAACGCCGGCAGAACCGGCGCCGGCAAAAAAGATCAAAAAAACCACGCCGGTAGTACCATCCAAACAAAAAGCAAAGAAATAAAGCCACTGCCTGAACGGCTTCACATGGAGCGGTGGCGCAGTTATACCGGTTTGGATTGGAATTAATTACGGATAATGCCGTATTTCCTCATCCGGGCGCGAAGTGTGCTGGCGTTGAGGCCAAGGAGCCCCGCCGCGCCGTTTTTCCCTTCGATACGCCAGCCGGTTTTTTTAAGCACCTGCAGGATGTGGTCATGCTCCAGTTCGACGAGCGCTTTTATCTCATCATCTGCCGGTTCATACGGCTTTTTGAATGTATCAAAACGATCCAGTATCTGCAGTGATGAACCCTGGCTGATGATGACCGCACGTTCGATGATGCTTTCCAGCTCCCGTACGTTGCCCGGCCAGTGGTATTCCTGCAGGACATTCAGTGAAGCTTTTGAGACAGTTTCGATCTTTCTGCCGATTTTACTGTTGAATTTGGCAACGAAATGATTGACGAGCAGTGGGATGTCATCCTTGCGCAGTCGAAGCGGCGGCATGGTGACGGGGAACACATTGAGCCGGTAGAACAGGTCTTCCCGGAACGTGCCGTTTTTGACCTCTTCTTTCAGATTCCGGTTTGAGGCCGCGATGATCCGTACGTCAACCTTTATGGTGCGGGGACTCCCCAGTCGCTCAAACTCGCCGTCCTGTATAACCCGGAGCAGCTTTGACTGAAGTTCCATCGGCATTTCGCCGATTTCGTCCAGGAATATGGTACCGCCGTCCGCCAGTTCAAAGCGCCCGATCTGCCGTGCATCAGACCCGGTGAACGCACCCCGTTCCCGGCCGAACAGTTCACTTTCCACCAGGGTTGCCGGTAGCGTCGTGCAGTTGACCGTTATCAGGGGACGTCCTTTGCGGCTGCTGCGGCTATGGATGGCACGCGCGACAACACCCTTGCCGGTGCCGGTTTCGCCAAGGAGAAGGACGGTTGCATTCATGGGAGCTACCTGCTCGATCTGCAGGAATATCCGGGAAAGAGCAGAACTCTGGCCGATGATTTCGCCAAAGTTATAGTTGCGGTCAACCTCCTGCTGCAGGTAAATGTTTTCCTCCTGCAGCCGGTTTTTTAACCCCTTGATTTCTGCATAGGTACCCAGAAGCAGTTCTTCAGCTTTTTTATGTTCTTCTATCTCCTTCGTGAGCAACAGGTTTGTCGTGCGCAGATCATCCGTCCGCTCCTGGACGATTCTGTCCAGATTGTCATGTGATTTTTGCAGTTTCTCCTCGAAATACTTGCGCATTGAGTTGTCAATGATTGAGGTAAGAATGCAGTGCTCATCAGTATTGTTGGAAATTGCTACGCTCTGAAGCTGCGCATGAATTTCTGTGCCGTCATGTGCCACAAGTTTCAAGTGACATCTCAACATGACTTTTCGCTGCAGAACAAGTGCAATATGGGTGGCAAAGGCCTTTTTCTCGCTTGTCTCAGCGATAAAGGTGGTAAAGGACATGTTATGTATCCCGGATATTTCCAGCAGTTGTGTGCCGGAAACATTAACATTCTGTATCACCCCGTGTTCATCAAAGATGAAGTAGGCGACCGGCGCACACTCAAACAGCTCGGTATACCAATTGCGGGAAGCCTCAAGCCCCTCCCGGGCTTTGCTCAACTCTTCGTTCTGCATTTCCAGTTCGATCTGGTGTACCTGCAGTTCGTGAAGTTGCCGGTGGGAATTCTGGCTCGTCTGTGAAGGACGCCCTTTCGGTTCTTTGCCTTTCAATTGTTTTTCTGCCTGGCTGCGTAGTGAAGCTGATTTCGCCGGCGAATCATTCACCATTGCAATCTCCCTTCTGGCATACGTTGACGGGATACGTGTTTGTCTGAACAGCATACCACATATTTTTGCAGTTGCTCGAAATGGCAGTACCTATTGCGTGGTGTGTGGAGACCTTGGTTACCGCCATATATGGCAGTTACGTTGTGTGTGACGGGTGCCCGTAACAGAATTTCACCCAAGTATTATATTCTCATCCAACTTTAATCCATACATTTAAATACTTACCCTCTCGATTTATATAGAACCACTCTGGCGTGCTCTTTGCTCATTCCGTTTGTGCGGCGGAATATATCAGCGACTACCACGAAAGGGAGAGACTACCATGTTAATTAGAGCCAAAAAAGTAAAGGGATACACACTGGACAGTTATGACGGTGAGTTCGGGAAGGTCATGGAATTCTACTTTGACGACCGGCACTGGACGATCCGTTATCTGGTTGCCGATACGGGGGACTGGCTTGCCGACAGGAAGGTGCTGATTTCTCCCTATGCGCTGGTTGAAGTGGTAAAGGATGCGGAGCATATCACCGTCAATTTATCGCGGAAACAGATTGAGGATAGTCCTCGTCTCGACAGTGACAAGCCGGTATCCCGGCAGTATGAGGCGGAATACAACAGTTTTTACGACTGGCCGACGTACTGGGCAGGACCATTCATGTGGGGAGCATATCCGTACATTGTCCGCGACGGAAACAACTTGAGAGAATCCCACCCGGATGAGAAAAAGTGGGATCCTCATTTGCGCAGTACACAGGAAGTGACCGGCTATCACATTCAGGCAGCAGACGGTGAGATCGGTCATGTCGAAGATTTTATTATCGATGACGAAACATGGGCTATCCGTTATCTGGTGGTCGATACGGAAAACTGGCTGCCGGGGAAAAAAGTACTGGTATCAGCACATTGGATCAAGCATGTCAGCTGGAGCGAATCAAAGGTTTTCGTCACTCTTTCCCGCGATATTATCAACCGCTCTCCGGAGTATACCGGTGATTTTCTTCTGAATCGCGAATATGAAGCCGGATTGCACAAGCACTACAATCGCAAAGGGTATTGGGTGGAGTGACAGTTTTTCCCGGGGGTAGCGATGAGTTACCATAAAATATTTTCTGTTATCAACGAGCATACCGTATCCACGGTGATTGCCCGGTATGCCCTCTCGATAGCACAATCATGCAGAGCCGAGCTTGTGCTGTACGCGGCACTTTCCGATGGAAGTAGTGAATCGATACGTCGTGAAACCGACCGCCACCTGGAACACCTCATGATTGTCGCTTCAGAGCTGGGCATTACAGCGACCCGTATAACGGAAAACGGGAATATCAGCACACTGCTGCCCAAACGGGTACACGAGGAAAAAGCCGATCTCGTATTCTATCCCCTGTCGCCATATAAACGCTACGGAACTGATCGGCAGCGCCTTACGGTCCGTCAACTCCTGCGGTCAATCAAGCCGGACATGGTGGTCATGCGGGCCATTTCTATGGCTAAACCGCACCCGGGGCATATCCTGGTACCATTAGGAAAGAGTATCAGCCACAAAGAACGTCGCCTGACGTTTATTCTCGAGCTGGCCAAAAGTTACCGGTCACAGGTGACGCTGTATCATCTCTCCGCGACTCGGGACGTATCGGAAATGCCTGATGCCGTAACCCGGTTCGGGAAACAGCTTGTTCAGCAGAACATTACCGTGCTGGAGCGGACGGGCAGAGGTCGTTTAGGCAGCAAAGCCATTGCCGTAGAAGCAATTACTCACCACAATGACCTGATCGTGCTGGGGGTAAGCGGACGCGGATTTCTGCGCCGCCTGTTCTTCGGTAACCCCGCCGGTGACGTCATGCATACTCCCCCCTGTAACGTCATCCTGTTTCGGCCTCACCTGTGACACCATGAAAATTCAGGCCCTCTCCCACGACGAGGTGTTCTCGACACTGCTCAGCTCCCCCGGAGGGATTACCGCCGATGAGGCGGCCCGGCGACGCGGTGAGTACGGACTCAACGAGATTCGTGAAACACACGGTCGCCCGATGATTCTGCGCCTTGCGGCGCAATTCACCCATTTTCTGGCACTGCTGCTCTGGTTTGCCGCCGGTCTCTGCTTTCTGTCCGAATATCTCCACCCCGGAGAAGGGCTGGTGCGGCTTGGCATCGCCATTCTGGCCGTTATCTTCATCAACGCCATCTTTACCTTCATCCAGGAGTACCGAACCGAAAAAGCGATCGAGGAACTCCGCAAAATGCTCCCGTTCCGGGTTGCGGTGGTCAGGAACGGTGCAGAGCTTGACCTGGATGCCACTGAAGTTGTGCCGGGTGACCTGGTACTGCTGCGGGAAGGGGATAAGGTGCCCGCTGATGCGCGGGTCGTCGAATCAAGCCGGCTGACCGTCAACAACTCGCTCCTGACCGGTGAATCTGATTCGCGCCTGCTTACCGGAGCCCCCTTCGAAGGGGAACTGCTTGACAGCAGCAATCTGGTGTTTGCCGGAACGCTTGTGGTCAGCGGCAGCGGCAGGGCTGTTGTACATGCGACCGGTATGGCGACAGAATTCGGCAAAATTGCACAGATCACCGGCAAAGTCGTGGAGGAGATCAGTCCGCTCCATGTCGAGATTACCCGGGTCAGCCGCATCGTTGCCATTATTGCAGTGGCCTGCGGCACGGCTTTTTTCCTGATCGGCGGTCTGGCGGGGCGGGGTTTCTGGGATAATTTCCTGTTTGCTATCGGCGTTATCATTGCGACGGTGCCTGAAGGGCTGCTGCCGACCGTGACGCTCTCACTGGCTATGGGGAGCAAGCGCATGGCCCGCCGCAATGCGCTGGTCAAAAACCTGAATGCCGTGGCGGCGCTCGGCACGGTCGACCTGATCTGTACTGACAAGACCGGCACGCTGACGCAAAACCTGATGACCGTAAAAACGCTCTGGACTCCCGACGAAAGTGCTACTGCCATGGCCTGCACGGTTGCCAGGCTCTGTAACAACGTGACCGTTACTCCGGACGGGATCAAGGGTGACCCGACCGAGACGGCACTGTACAGTTATGCGGCCCTTCAGGGAGAGGTGACCGGAGAACGGCTGGGTGAAACCCCCTTCGATGCCGACCGGAAACGGATGGCTACCCTGCACCGGATCGACGGGAAGCTGTTCGTGCTGGTCAAAGGGGCCGGTGAAAGCGTGCTGCCGCTCTGCACGTCGCTGAGCAGAGACGGTTCGATCATTCCGCTGGTCACGGACGTCACCGCGGAACTTTCGGACAGGCTGAAGTCAATGGCCTCTGAAGGGCTGCGGGTGATAGCTCTGGCATTCCGGGAGCTGAATGAACTCCCTGCCGGAGAAATTCCGGAGGAGGGACTGGTTTTTGCCGGTTTCATGGGGCTGCTTGACCCGCCGCGGCCGGAAGTGTCGCAGGCGCTGAAAGATTGTCGCAGCGCCGGCATCAGGGTCATCATGATCACCGGCGATGCCGGACTGACCGCCGCGGCGATCGCCCGGGAGATCGGGCTGATCTCCGGTGATCCGGTGATCATCGAGGGGCGCGAGTGCGTCAGCATGCCGGACGAGCGGCTGCGCGAAGAACTGAAAAAGGAGAATCTGATCTTCGCCCGCATGTCCCCCCAGAACAAAATGCATGTCGTAACCCTGCTGATCGAGGGGGGACATCGGGTCGCGGTGACCGGAGACGGCGTCAATGACGCGCCTATGTTGAAGAAAGCCCACGTCGGCATCGCCATGGGGCTGTCCGGGACAAGTGTTGCCCGCGAGGCGGCGGATATCGTGCTTCTGGATGACAACTTCGCTTCCATCGTCCATGCCATTGAGGAAGGGCGCGCCGTCTTCGAGAACATCCGGAATTTCATCACCTACATTTTTGCCTCCAATATCCCGGAACTGATTCCGTATATCGGCTACATCCTGTTCGGCATTCCGCTGCCGCTTACGATCATGCAGATACTGGCAGTTGACCTCGGCACCGACATGTTCCCGGCCCTGGCTCTCGGTTCGGAGAAACCCTCGCCGGACATCATGCAGCGGCCGCCACGCCCCAAAGACGAACACCTGCTCACCAGAAGCATCCTCCTGCGGGCCTATCTGTATCTGGGGCTCTGGGAAGCGTGTGCCGGAATGGCGGCATATTTCTACGTACTGCAGAGAGGGGGCTGGAGCTGGTCGCAATCACTGGCTCCCGGGTCGGAGCTGTACCTGCAGGCAACGACAGCCTGCCTCGCCGGCATCATCGCGACACAGATCGCCAACGTATTTGCCTGTCGCTCTTCACATGTTTCCATATTTACCCTGGGATTCTTTTCCAACCGGCTGGTGCTTGCAGGGGTATTCAGTGAGCTGCTGCTGGCGGCCTTCATCATCTACACCCCGCTTGGCAACTCCCTGTTTGCTTCTGCTCCCATCGGTATCAACGTCTGGCTGCTGCTGATCCCGTTTGCGGTCATGCTCCTCGCCATAGACGAAACGCGCAAATATTTTGTCAGACGAATCTGATGCCCATCGTTACCTGCCATATATGACAGTTATTTCGTGAGTGACGGTTATTTTGACGGCATGCCCCGAAATCATTGCCGCATTTATCATTTTTTGTCAATTAATAACAGACACTTACAGTATATATGCGCACCGTTTTTTCCGGCATGCTTGTTGCGTTATACCTGACCATGCAGAACGTATGGAGTTGCGTATATTTTGCGAAAATCATTCCTTCAGCATCTCACGCAGAGGCATCATTATGAAAAGACACATACCAATTATTATCATACTGCTGATCATGTCGGTAATCTTGCCGACGAGCAGTCGGGCTGCCGCTCCAGACAGCGATCGGGATGCCGACCAACTTGGAGACATCGGGCGTGAGTTGTCTCATGCCTCCCTGATCCGTCGCGATCCTGTTGTGCCGGTGAAGCATCATACCCGACAGTCACAACTCCTCGCGCAAAAACGTAGTCTCGCCAAACTGCAGCAGAGTAATCTGCTGCATGAATTGCTGGCTTCCGAAGAGGTTCATCAGGATTCAACACAGGTGAGTGATACAGACAAAAAGCTCCATGATTAACTCCCGGAAAATTTTGTTCTTTTGTTCGGAAAACAATTACAAAGACGGAGGGGCTACGATGGACAGACGAACAGAGTACGTTGAAAAGCTCTCGGCAGAGATGGTTGAATGGGATAATCAGATCGCCCGGCTCACGAAACGTATGAGTGATGCCATGCCCGGAATACCGGATGATTATTCTCACGTTATTGCTTCCTTGCAGCGTAAGCGGGATGAAATAGCACAAAAACTGCAAGGTATCTCAGTCGCCGGCGATCATGAATGGCAGGAAATCAAAGCGGGAACGGATCAAGTCTGGGGTGAGGTGAGAACTCTCCTGCATGACACTATCGTGAAAATTGCATGAGCGCATCATCAGTGCCTGGCGATGGAGGGGAGGGGGAGCAGGAAACTGTCGAAGAAATCGAGGTCGGCATGATTGTGGAAGCCGATGAAGGTGATCTTGGTCAGGAAGATATCAGCGATGCAACGGTTGTCTCCATCGTTTATGATCAGTCGGGACACGTCGAATCAATCGTTGCCGAGAAAGGTATGATCTTCAGGAAGCTGCTTGATATTCCGGTAGGAAGGATTCGCTCAGTTACCCATGGTGCGGGCGGTACATCGTCGGATGATTCACCCGGAAAAGTGATTTTTTCGGCAAGCGAGGATGAAGTCGAGGCGTTATCGTCAGTCGGGTCAGAGAGGTTTCCTCCCGAAGCAATTACCCGGCCGGCGTACCATGACGACATGCTCGACCTCACGGAGAAAGCGCTCCCTACAGTTGTCGGATTGCGTAGACTTGAAGAGGAGTCTCGGGATAGTGATGCGCAGCAGGAGAAGTCTTCAGTAGACGGAGTCGGTGAAGAAGAAAAGGACAGCACAGGAAAAGAAGGGACAGAACTTGCGGAAAAGAATAAGTCTAGAGTCAGTTTATCGAAAGTGCTCGGCCCGGGTCTCCTGTCAGGAATGGCAGGCAACGATGCTTCGGCCGTTGCCTCATACTCGTTGGATGGTGCCCGGAACGGTTATGGTCATCTCTGGCTGATGTTTCTCGCGACGCCATTGCTGCAGGCAGTTCAGTTCGCCTGCGCCAAAATCGGTCGCGTCCAGCAGAAAGGTCTGGCTGAAATACTCCGGGAGCAGTACGGAAGAAAAGTGGCTGTGCCCGCTGCCCTGCTCCTGATAGTCGCCAATATTTCACTGATAGCTGCAGATCTGGTTGCGGTCAGTACCGGTATTGAGTTGATCACCGGTGTACAGTGGATGTGGTTTGTGGCGCCGGTGGCGCTTGCACTCTGGTATATCACGGTATACCGGAGTTTTCGGGCAATCGAAAAAATATTTCTGGTGATGAGCATGGTTTTTATGACCTACATCATGACCGCGTTCTTTTCAAAACCGGATTGGAGCGATGTGCTCATGCATACCTTTGTTCCGCACCTTGATCTCGGCTTTGCCAGTATCAGTACGGCAGTTGCACTGTTGGGAGCAACCATATCCCCCTATACGATATTCTGGCAGGTGCAGGGAGAAAAAGAAGATAAACGCTTCGGTTCAACCCGACAGAAGTTCGACCTTGCCGCCCTGGATATTGCCGCCGGTGTCATCAGCGGTAACATGATTGCATACTTCATTATTGTCTCTACTGCCGCCACCCTGTTTGTCGGTCACCGGGAAATACATACCGCACTCGATGCAGCACGTGCGCTGGAACCGCTCGTTGGTCCCTTTGCCAAGTACCTGTTTGCGCTGGGACTTATCGGAGCCGGTATTATAGCAATACCGGTGCTGCTGGCCAGTGCATCATACGGCATCGCCGGAACTATCGGCTGGCCTTCCGGTCTGTCGAAGAAGCCGTGGCAGAACGAGGGTTTTTACCTGATACTGTCGGTGGGGCTGGCGGTGAGTCTGGCTCTCGCGCTGATCGGCTTTGACCCGGTACATCTCATGTTCTGGGCTAATGTATTACAGGGTGTCCTCTCTCCGATTCTGGTCGTACTGCTTGTGGTAATCGGTAACAGCCGCAGGATTATGGGGGCGGACAGGCTGGGGATGATTACCAATGCCGGTTTGGCGGCAGCAGTCATCGTGATGTTTGGCGCTTCAGTGCTTCTTTTTTATGGCCTGGTAACCGGTCAGGGGGGCGGGTAATCGGGGCGAAACGTTTTCAGCCGACAATCATATCGTTCCCATGCAATCTCTGAACGGTATGGTAAAGCAGTATCTGTTTCCTGATTCAAAACCGTTTTCAACCCGGATCCTGCCCCCGAGTCGCTCCACCAACTGCCTGGTAAGTATCAGACTGGTACAATCACCTTCGTTGACAATGCCTGATTCTTGCGCGGGGCACGGTTCGGATGGCTTTTGAACCTCTTCGGTATTGATCGACGTGTCGCTGTCCGCCACGGTGAATATAATGTGATCGCCCTTTTTCGCGGCACTCACCTCTATAGTTCTCCCGGCAGGAGTAGATATGACCGCATTGGAGAGCAGATTTATAATGATCTGTTTCAGTTTGCCCTGATCTGACACAATACGTTCATCTACCTCCGGAGACAGATTCAGAAGTATCTCCAGTCCGTACTTCAGAGCTTTTCCCTTGAGAATCAGTAATGAAGACAGAAGAGCTTCCCGAAGTGAAAACTCACACAGTTCGAGCTCGGCACTGTTTTTTTCGATTGTGGCGAGATCATTGTTAACCGGTTTGGATTCCTTCTGCTGCAGCGTCTCCCGTTGCCCGGATATGTCGATCAACGCGAGACGGCACTCCTTCTCCAGAGAACAGACGGTTGCTCCAATCTGCACGTTGATCGGAAGATTCACATTGTTCAGGAGTATCATTTCGCATGATATAGTGCACATCCCGGTAAAGACCGATTGAAGGAAGACGGAGAAGGCAGGACGAAATTCTTCGCTGATCAACTGCTCAAAACTCCGACCGATCAGCAGTGACCGCTCGATTTTGAGAAGGTCTGCCGCAGCAAGGTTCAGTGCACTGATTACTCCGCTGCGGTCGAGGGTGAAGTAGCCGACCGGGGCAAACTCGTAGAGGTCGGTGTACATTTTTAACGCCGTCTCCACTTCATAACGCGCCTGGCGCAACTCTTCATTCTGCATGACCAGTTCGATCTGGTGGACTTCAAGTTCATGGACTATCCGCCGGGTTGCTTCCTGACTCTGGGGCAGATACTCTTCAGGTGTTTTACTGCCCATTCGTTCTTCCGCCCGAAGGCGCAGCACGGCCGCTGATGATAACGGGCTGTTGATACGTTCTGCTTCCATTAAGAACACTCGCTTCCTTGAACAGGTCCCGTAATAAAGCCGGGTCATTTAACCTGCTGAAATAATAGTGGAAAGAGCATACCTCTTCTTCAGGTATGCTCTTTCCAAGCCAATGACTACTTGGCTGCCGGTGCACCGGCCTCTTTCAATGCCTTGGCTTCAGCGTCTGACTTTTCTTTTACGGCCTTGGCTTTTTCTTTGGCCACCTTTGCTTCAGCTTTTGCTTTCGCTTTTGCTTCTTTTGCTTCTGTTTTTGCTTTTGCTTTCACTACTTTTGCCTCGGCTTTTGCCTTCGCATTTACGTCTTTAGTTTCGGCTTTTGCCTTTGATGTTTCGACTGTCGCGGCAGCTTTTGCCTTGGCAGCAGCCGCATCAGCGTCAGAAGATGTTACCGCTGCAGGAGAAGCGATTACGATCGGCTTTTCAGCGTTGGCTGCAAATACGGCGGTGGTTAGTGATACGACTGCGAGTGTAGCGATTACTGCGGAAATGATACTTTTCATCTGGTTGTTCCTCCAAGTTTTTTTTGTGTTATGACGGTTGGTGTATGCTTCTCGATTCATTCAATCTTTTCGAAAGTTTTACTGTCAGTCCTGTCGCGCGGTTCTTTCACTTCAGTCGTTACCCTGTCCGGTTTTCCGAAGATTTCATTAAACGAACTCTTCAGCCGGTAAAGCGGACCGCGTGATTGCTCCTCCCGATTTGGTTCCATGGTAGTACCTCCTCATTTTCAGTATCTGAATCCGAGAACAGCGGTTGTAATAAACCCGTTCAACTTCAGATGCTGGCCACCGAATGAAGGTTCTGCCCACAGGTATTTCCCCTCAACTCCCAGGAACATGTTCTCCTGAAAATTAATGTTAACACCGACTCCTGCGTGCAATCCATAGGTAACCTCTGTTGAATCTTTCATAGCACCGATATTGTTAGACACATCCATCTCTGTAAAGTACGCACCGATACCGAACAGGCCGTACGGCTCAATTATTCCGATCGGGATAAGCACTTTTCCGGTAGCGACCAACGGCACAACTTTCAACTTCAGTTCACCAGGCTGTGCAAGTGCTGAACCTTTGCTTTCGAAGTATCCGGCGCCAAGTTCCAGGGCCAGCATGGGAGTAAAGTAATGGCCGAACGCTACTTCACCGGCGAACCCTGTCTTACTGTCCAGTTCGGTTCTGTTGCCGGCGTTGAATGTATTCAGGTTGTGCGATGTGCTGGGTGAGTACACCCCGGCTTTCAATGCAAAATAGTCTACCGGTTTGTCAGCTGCAGCCGCCAGGGAAGCCATGCTCAGTGCTGCTGCGATAAGTATTACCAATGTGGTTTTAATTCGGTTGAATTTCATACATTCTCCTTAGTTATATATTTTTTTTTGTTACGTTGTTTCTGTACTTGAAATTTACCGCTCCATGTTCATAATTTCACCTCCTCGTGTGTATCAAGATCAGATTTGATGTGCACTGATTCCGGAAAAACAATGTTCAAGCCCCAGATTCTGCATGGACCGCTGCAGGGCGTCGGAAAGATTGACCAGTTCCGGCTCCACTCCCCTGAACCTGGCGCAGTGCATCCACACATACAGGAGCTGAAGGCCGCTCATGTCTGCCGAGTGAATCTTTCCGCAATCGATGCGTATCTTCTTCTCACCATCGGCTTCTATCTGCTGCAGAGAGACAGCCAATGATTTTATTATGTTGTCAGTCACTCCGGTGTGGGTCAGGTTGCCGTGCAGATACGCAACTCCTCTTGAAAATCGTTTCATGCGAACCTCCCGGTTATGGATATACATAAAGCGGACAGAACTCATGCTGCCGTTCATGTAGTGACAAAGGTAGTTGGCAACTAACGTGCCACTGTGAAGCTGTGGGCAATTGGCGTTGTAACGGTCTGATACTATGGGTGAAAGTGGCAAGGTGGCGCGGGATATGACGGGAAAACCGTCACCAGAATCCGTCACTCATAACATTACTGTCAAATATGGTGGACGGATTCAGGGGAAATAATCCTGGATACGGCAGTTCGAATAACACAGAGCAACGGAGCAACAGAGAAATCAAGCTGATAGATAAACAACATTCACAACCAAAATGGTGAGAGACTATTTCTGGTTTTACCAAATTTATTCCATATTTTTGCTCAGTTGCTCAGTTGCTCCGTGTTTCAAATGCCTTTTTTGGAATAATCGGTGGTGGCAACTGTATAAGCTTCGATTGTGGTAGTAATTTCAGTCGGGCGCGAAAAGTGCAGAGTGAAAAATCGGATGTACCTGTAATCGGTGCAGACGCAGGATCACAAGGAGGGCTTTACTCATGTTTGACTGGTTCCGTGACGGACGTCGCGAAGAGACGCGCAACCGGCCGTTTCCACCCGAGTGGGAGGCATTCGTCTGCGCTAACGTTGCCCACTACTCAATGCTTGATGATGTTGAGCGCTACGAATTGCGTGCCATGATGCAGGTATTTCTGGAGGAGAAAGAGTGGGAAGGGTGCGGCGGACTCGAACTCACCGACGAGATTCGCGTCACCATTGCGGCCGAAGCGTGTCTGTTGCAGTTGGGACTGCCGCATGACTATTACCGCAACGTCGAATCGATTCTGGTCTACCCGTCTGCGGTTCTTCTGCCGGAACACCGTCCGGGTGTTTTCGAACAGATTGACGGTGCAGTGGAGGCATCATCCCCGATTATCGGGCAGGCGTGTGCGCAGGGTCCGGTAATCCTCGTCTGGGATTCGGTTCTTCACGGCGCGCGTCACCCCGAACAGGGACATAATGTCGTCTACCACGAGTTTGCCCATAAGCTTGATATGCTTGACGGAGCTGCTGACGGCACCCCGCCGCTCGCCGACAGCGACCAGTTTGGTGAATGGGTAGCGGTCTGCACCCGGGAGTTCGCCCGTCTGCGACTCCTGGCCGGGCAGGGGCATAAGACCTTTCTGGATGCCTATGGCGCAAAAAACGAAGCCGAGTTTTTCGCCGTGGCGACCGAGGAATTCTTTGATCGCCCACTTCATCTTCAGCAGCATTCACCAGATCTATACCATGTTCTCAGTGCCTACTACTGCCAGGATCCGGCGGGGCGAGTACAGCGAGCCGGCAGGAATGAAAAAACAGACAAGGAGGGAACAGATGGCAACCACGAATGATACAAGAAACTTTCCGGTGGTCTGCGTGGGTGGTTCGGCCGGCGGCCTTGACGCCTACACCCGGCTGCTCAGGAATCTGCCGGCCGATATGGGAGTAGCCATCGTTATCGTGAATCATCTGAGAACCGTAGCGACCATGCTCCACGAGATTCTCCCGAACTTTACCAGTATGCCGGTTGAGTTGATCACGGAACGACTGGATATACAACCGAACCATGTCTTTATTATTCCGGAAAAACGCGATCTGCACGTTCTTGACGGTGAGTTCCGTCTGAAGCCGATATCAAAACCCCATGGCTGGCCGGACGTAATTACAGTGTTCATGCGTTCCCTGACGGAACACTGGGACGGCAGACTGATCGCGGTCATTGTCTCCGGCTTTGATGGTGATGGTGCCGCAGCGTTGAGCGGCATAAAGGATGCGGGTGGCGTCACCATTGCGCAGAAACCGGAAACCGCCAAACAGCCGGATATGCCGGAAAGCGCAATAGAGAGCGGCTACATTGATTTTATTCTCTCTCCGGAAGATATTGCCAAAAAAATTATTCAGATTGCGAAAGAAGAAAAACAGGGACATTAGAGGACGTATGACAGTGATAAAATCAACCGAAAATTATTGCAGAACAGGCCCGATCAATCCTTGAAGCTTGATCTGGTTCGTATGTTCTGTCGTTTTTGACGCCAGATAGTCAATTCTTTCCAGATCGGAGAACTGCTTCGGGAAGCGGGTTGTAAGATCGAACCACTGACTGATTCTCATGTCGAATATACTGTTTTCGGGATATCGCACGGTATTCATGAAAGACTGGATGGCAAAATAGTAGCGGACCGCGTTGCGCTCAATCGCCCCTCGTGGTCCACCGATATAGAGCGACTGATCCTTGTTATCTGTTCCTGTTATCGTAAATCCAACCTTGCTCCGGCCGAAAGTTGCAAAATAGGCCTTTCCCGCGAGACGGAGCGTTGCGCTGTCGCTGTATTCATAACTGACATGGACAAATGTCCTGCCGTCATTAAGAGGAATAGCTTCGAATCTCATGATGTGGTTCTTTGTGCCGAACGGACCTTCATCGGCGCTGAGGATAATGTCCTGGTATTTCTTCTGTTGACTGACAATCTGATACCGGAATTTTACCTGACGCGCCTCTTCCGGTGGCTGATATGTTTTCTTTCCGACGTAGAAATTCAGCACTCCTGCACCTGACTGCTCATCCCAGGTGCACGCCTTGACATTGGGATGGATGGCTACGATATCGCACCAGTTTGCCGGCACCCTGAGTATGCCGGCAATGCTGCTGAAGGGGTGCGGGAAGACCCCGTAGACATCCACATGCACTCGTTCGTTCCGCTCATAAGAGTCCAGAAAGAGCGGGAGGCCAAAACTGCTTGTTTCCAGTTTGACTTTGTTTTGCAGGTACGTATCTTGAAGTATGTTTTTGTTCTGAGGTGGTTTTACCGTCGCTGCACCGGAGTCAGTAACAAAAAGTACGGCAAAGGCGATTATGAGGAAAAAAAACAGTGCAGAACGTAGTGAGGTAGCCATTTGATTCACTCATCCACCTCAAGAATCCAGCGCAGAGCTGTTTCATAGTCTGTATAGGCATTCACAAAAAAGCCGCGGTTGTGCGCGCAGGTTTCGAAAAAGTCGGCTTGATTGAAATTTATTCCCGGTGTAACAACCAACGCCACCTTTCTGCGAAACGTTGTGCCGTGCTTACAAAGCTCTGCCGCCAGCTGATACACGTTGGTAACGGTCAGTTCGGATTGCGTGTCCCGTAAATCAATGAGCAGCTCGTAGTCGGCATGGTGATGTTCAGCTTTTGCAATATCAACAATAAGTTGTCTGCTCGTGTCCATATTAATTATTCCGTCGGCAGTCACCTCAAGGAAATCCCGTGCCATTATATGTCTGATTGTAGTTGCCATGATGTTTGTCCTTCGTATCTGGTCTAATTGTTCTGCACGTATTCGTGTGAATGTCCTGACCCTTCACCCAAAACTGCTGTCCGGTACAATGTTTCAAGTTCATTGCGGGTGCTGGCAATGATTTTACCCGGTAATTCCGGAAGATAACTGCCGGTATAAAGTGTTTTCGCTTCGGCCAGTTTTTCGTGCGCTTCGGGATAGCGGGCGAGAGAAAACAAACTCAGCCCCTCCAGAACCGTGTGGTAAAAGTCGTGAGCATCAACGTACATCCGTTGCTGGTCTATTCGTATCCCTTCCGGTGTCACCAGAAGCGGATTAAATCCCAGCTCCCTGATCAGAAAAATGCCGAGAGGCAGGATTATTTGTTCCTCCAGCCGCTGACTGCCGGCTTGTGACACCGGGATATCCCACATGGATCGGCAGATCCGGTCCCAGGTGAAGTAGAGGTCGAGCGGCGAAAGCAGTGAGCAGAAAAGCACTTGTAACGTTACGTCCGGCCAGCCAGTTGCAACAGGTTTACCATCGACAGAGATACTGAAGCGGCCCAGAGTCTGTATTTTCAGTGTGGTGTCAGGTTTCTCCATCAGAATCTCCCTGATATGTAGTTGAATTGGATTTTCCATATGAAAAACAGATGAAAGCAGAATACTTTCACTGTTTTACAGGAAAGTGGAGCGCAACTAGCGTGCCAGAGAGGTGTAGCAGAGACAACATGCTGTTATTGCAGGGATGAATGGAAGAGTAATAAATGATGTGAGGAGGAAACTGTTAACGGAATCCGTCATGTGTGACATTACTGTTATATGTGGAGGTGATGAAGAAGCGGCCTCCAGTGTTTTTACGTCGTGGAAAACATTTTTGTAATGACGGCGCAGATGTTTGGCAAGGGAGTTGATACTGATGTTGCCGACCTTGTGAAGTTCCTGCAATAGGGCAGTATGTAGTATTTTTATAGATTAAAAAAAGAATTGATTTATAATGCAGTTACAAAGCACAAAGGAGGCCTGCGATGGGACATGCAGCCCGGCAGTATATTGAACAATTGGATGACTCCGAAATAACGACGATCCTCAAGCATGAGCAAACCCGCAAAATTGCACGCTATCGCCTTGCCGATGAAACATTTCGGAAAAAATACGGTATGAACTATATTGAATTCGAGGAGCGCAATATAGTCGCTGAACGAGGGCATTCCTGGGAGGTTGAAGCGGATTCACAGCAATGGGAAGCCGCGCTGGACGGGATTGAGTCATTGGGCAAACAATTCTGGAGTTCCGAACTTGAAGCTTGATGCAACATATAATGAAGCATTACTTGCTGCTGAAGCGTTTAAGCTCAGGTTAAGGGTTGTTGACAGGACTAAAAGCACCCAGACATTACTTATTGAAATTGATGTTGATCTTGCAGTGCATATCTACATTAATACGAAAAAAGCAAAGCTGAATATGGCGCTAGTCTGGCAACGGAGTAGAATTTTCGGGATTGACAGGGAAGGTGGACTTCTTCATGTTCACCCGTTCGATGCTCCAGAAACCCACCAACAAACCAGCCAACAATTCGAAATACACGAATTCCTGTCACTTTCAATGCAGTATCTGGAACAATCTCAGATTCTCTAATCCTGAATCATTTCCACGGTTCCCGTATGTCTGTACGCCTCGCAGTCTCAATCCTCACGCCTTGATATCATCCTTGATCTGGAATTGGAATTACACCCGAACAATGCCGTATTTCCTCATCCGGGCGCGCAGGGTGCTGGCGTTGAGACCAAGAATAACGGCAGCACCGTTTTTCCCTTCGATGCGCCAGCCGGTTTTTTTGAGCACCTGGAGGATATGGTCATGTTCCAGTTCAACGAGAGCCTTGATATCAGTCCCTTCTGGTTCCGCTGCCTTCCTGAATGTTTCGAAGCGATCCAATACCTGCAGTGATGTCCCCTGGGTGATGATAACCGCACGCTCGATGACACTTTCCAGTTCCCGCACGTTGCCGGGCCAGCCGTATCCCTGCAGGGAATTCAGAGTATCTTTTGTAACGGTCTCGATCTTCTTGCCGATCTTCTTGTTGAATTTAGCCACAAAGTGGTTAACAAGCAGTGGAATGTCGTCCGCGCGCTGACGGAGGGGCGGCATCATAATGGGGAATACATTAAGCCGGTAGAAGAGATCCTCACGGAAGGTGCCGTTTTTGACCTCTTCAGCAAGATTCCGGTTGGTAGCTGCGATGATCCTCACGTCGGTTTTTATGGTGCGGGGACTGCCCAGTCGCTCAAACTCGCCGTCCTGAATAACCCGGAGCAGTTTGCATTGAAGTTCCAGCGGCATATCACCGATTTCGTCAAGGAAGATGGTGCCGCCGTCGGCCAGTTCAAAACGCCCGATCTGCCGGGCATCAGACCCGGTAAATGCTCCCCGTTCACGACCGAAGAGTTCGCTTTCCACCAGGGTAGACGGCAACGTGGTACAGTTGACCGTAATCAATGGCCGTCCTTTGCGGGCACTGCTGCTGTGGATGGCGCGGGCGACCACGCCTTTGCCGGTGCCGGTTTCGCCGAGCAGAAGAACGGTCGCATTCATGGGCGCTACCTGCTCGACCTGCAGAAATACCCGTGACAGGACAGAACTCTGACCAATAATCTCACCGAAGTTGTATTCCCGGGCAACCTCCTGCTGCAGGTAGATGTTTTCCTCCTGGAGCCGGTCTTTCAATATTTTTATCTCTGCGTAGGTACCCTGAAGTGATCCTTCGGCCTTTTTGCGTTCCTCGATCTCCCCGGTAAGCAGCACATTTGTCTTGAGCAGATCGCCGGTCCGCTCCTGCACCGTACGTTCAAGGAGCTTGTTGTACTGCTCGAGTTTTTTGTACAGCAGGCGCACTTCGAGCATATTGTGGATGCGCGTTTTGACCTCGAGCAGATCGAACGGCTTACTGATGAAATCCTTTGCACCGGCTTGCAGTGCGCGCAATTTATGTCCCGGCTGGGCGGTGATCACCAGAATCGGGAGATAGCTGTCCGCGGCGCCTGCTTTCAACTCTTCCATGACCTGAAATCCGTCCATGTCGGGCATCTGCAGATCGAGCAGGATCAGATCGTAGTTGTGTTCGCTATGCCGGCTGCCGACTTCGTGCGGATCCATTGTTGCGGCAACAGAGGTGTAACCGGCCTCGCGCAGAAGCTGCTCAAGCAGGGTGATATTTGACTCCTGATCGTCAACAATCAGGATACTGGCGTTAAGAATATCTGACGGGGTAATTATCATGACGGTTCCTTTTTTGTTTTTGCATGTTTCAGCGCAAGATTCAGAGTTTCCATGAACTTGTCGACTTTGATCGGTTTTGTGAGATAGCGGAAGAAGCCGGCCTCCATTCCCTTTTCGACATCACGGGGCATGGCGTTGGCACTCAGCGCTACTACCGGTATGTGGGCAGTGGTCTGGTCTACGGCAAGTATCTTCATGGCGTCGATACCGCTTATGCCCGGCAGGTTGATGTCCATAAGGATAACATCGGGCAGCGATGTGCGGGCAAGCTCGATACCGCTTTTGCCGTTACGGGCGCTCAGCAGGCGAATGTCGGGGCGTCGTTCAATGATATCTTCGACCAGCATCAGATTGGCCGGATTATCCTCAACGTAGAGCAGGGTGTATGTCGGATCGTCACCGTGAGTGTGTGTCAGGACGTTTGCCGAGGTTTCGGATCCGTCGGTTGATTCGTATGGCTCAGCCGTCAGGTTCAGCTCGATCCAGAACACGCTTCCCGTACCAACCGTGCTTTCCACTCCGATGACGCCCCCCATCCATTCAACCAGGCGCTTCGACACTACCAGGCCGATGCCGGTGCCTTGCTCATTACTCGCTTCCTGCCCAAGTCGATTGAACGGCTGGAAAAGCTGTTCAAGCTGTGGCGCGGCCAGTCCCTCACCGGTGTCCCGAACGCAGATCCGAATCGACTCCGTGCCGTTCAGAGCGCTCTCAACTATTACTGACCCGCCGGTCCGGTTGTATTTAATCGCATTCGAAAGGAGGTTGATAAGAACCTGCTTCACCCGTGTCCGGTCGGCTTTGACAAAGCAGCGTGATGCGAACGGGATAAAGGTCACACTGATGTTGTGTTTTTTTGCCTGCGGTTCTACCAGGGCGGCACATTCGTGCATAACTTCGGGCAGGGAAACCGGTTCCAGCGACATTGAAAGTTTGCCCGACTCAATCAGGGCGAGATCAAGAATTTCATTGATCAACTCAAGCAGATACCAGCCGGCTTTGAGAATCTGATCGATACTCCGCTTCTGGTTGGGTGTCGGTTCCGGAGAACCCGATTCCATCAGTTGGGCAAAGCCGAGAATCGCACTGAGTGGCGTGCGCAGCTCATGGCTCATGCTGGAAAGGAATTCCGATTTTGCGAGGTTGGCTTTTTCAGCCACCTGCGTGGCGCTCTCCAGTTCAGAGTTCTTATCCTGTAATACCTGTTCCAACCGCACCCGCTCCGCTTCGATCTGCTTGCGGGCGGTGTTATCGGTACCGATCAGCAGATAACCGATGATTACTTCCTGAGCATCGCGCAGCGCCGTGACCGATACGACCGCCGGGAAACGGCTGCCGTCTTTGCGGATGTAGGTCAGCTCGTAGATATCCTCGATGCCGCGCGACGCCTTGAATACCAGCGCTTCGAAGCCGGGTGTGATCGGGGTTTCGAGCTCGATGCTGAGTGACTTGGCGCGGGCGATAACCTCCTGCGGGTCGGAAATGTCGGCCGGGGTGATCCGGTTCATCACTTCGGCGGCCGTGTACCCGAGCATCCGCTCCGCGCCGACGTTGAAGATCTGGATGACGCCCTTCGCGTCCGTGGCGATACTCGAGAAGTTGGCGCTGTTGAAGATCGCGCTCTGCAAGGCGCCGGTTTTGAGCAAAGTCTCCTTGCGCCGGACCTCGGTGATGCCCTCCGCGGAATTCCGGCTTCTCCTGGACATGGCGGCCTCTGATGATTCGCGCTGGGTGCATCGTAAGGATAACAAGGCGGCGGGGAGGTGGGTATGGCGGAAACGTCAGAGGCCCGTGTCAGCGGACTGCGGGGCGATGACGTAGGCCCTCCGGCCTGGGCGGTAGGTCTTAGGGCTCTTACCCCGGTTCCCGGTGCCTCCTATAATGGAAGGGATGCTTAGGGTGATGATCGCCTTCCTCCTGATCCCCGCGCCGTCGTTCGCGCAGGTGCGCGGCGGCGTCGTGCCGGCGATCCCCCGTATTTCCGTTGGAAACTCCGGAGTTTCTTCCCTCTCGGCGCCGTCGATAAGCAACGCTTCGTTGCCGCTGACCGTTTCCCTCCCGTCGCCGTCCGCGTTGACCGCCGCCACGCCCGCCCCCTCCGTCCTTCCCGGCATATCTGCCGCCGTTCCGGCCGCCGTTCAAGCCGCTCCCGCCGCGT
>VFJW01000017.1 GCA_009885845.1 Geobacter sp. | reverse complement strand
GTGCGCATCCCCACCGGCGGCGGCAAGACCCTGCTGGCGGCCCATACCGTGGAAACGGCAGCCGGCGCCTATCTGGAGCAGGACTTCCCGGTGGTACTCTGGCTGGTGCCGACCAACACTATCCGCTCCCAAACTCTGGATGCCCTGAAACAGCCTCATCACCCATACCGTGAGGCTATCGACAAGGCTTTTGACGGTCGGGTAGCGGTATTCGACATTGCTGAGATCGAATCCATCCGCCCCCAGGATCTGACCGAGCGGGTCTGCGTGATCGTCGGCACCCTGGCGACGCTGCGGGTGGACAAGACCGAGGGACGCCGCATCTATTCCCACAACGAGAACTACGAGTCGCACTTCTCACGTGTGTCGCCGAACACGCCCGGCCTGGAGCGGGTCGAGGAGGGGCCGGACAAAGGGCAGATCAAGTTTTCCTTCGCCAATCTGCTGCACCTCCATAAACCGCTGGTGATCATGGACGAGGCCCACAACGCCCGTACCTCCCTGACTTTCGAGGTCCTGCAGCGCATCAGCCCGGCCTGTATCGTAGAGTTCACCGCTACGCCAGATTCTTCCCGCAGCAGTGGCAGCAACGTGATCTGCCGCGTGTCGGCGGCGGAGTTGAAGGGCGAAGAGATGATCAAGCTGCCGATCATCCTCAAGGAACACAAAAACTGGCAGGAGGCGATACGCGACGCGGTGCTGACCCGCAAGCGCCTTGAAGAATTGGCTGTCTCTGACTCGGCTTTTATCCGCCCGATAGCCCTGATCCAGGCCGAAAGTAAGGATCGTGAGGTGACGGTTGAAGTGGTGCTGAAGCATCTGATGGAGAATGAACTGATCCCCAGGGAGCGGATCGCCATAGCAACCGGGAATCAACGCGAGCTGGACGGCATCGACCTTTTCGACCGCGCTTGCAGGGTGGAATATGTCATCACCGTGGAGGCGCTCAAGGAGGGGTGGGACTGTTCCTTTGCATATGTGTTCTGTTCGGCGGCCAACATCCATTCCGGCAAAGACGTGGAACAGCTTCTCGGGCGGGTGTTGCGCATGCCCTATGCAGAGCGCCGGACTCAGGAGGAATTGAACCGGGCCTATGCTTTTGTCACCTCCCCTAATTTTGCTCATGCGGCTAACGACCTGCACGACCGGCTGGTCTCGATGGGTTTCGAAGAGGAAGAGGCATCCGAATTTATCCAGGCCGCACAGCCGCCGCTGATCCCCGAAGATGATCTGCCGCTGTGGGGACACCGGGAGCCGGATCCGCTGGTGGTTGCCTGCGGTGAAGAGTATAAATTTGATTGGATCGAGCAGGAAGCGCCACAAGGGGTTGCGCTTGAACGGGGAGATGATGGTGAGTTGAAATTGACCGTGACGGGTGCGATATCGGACGAACTGGAGGAGAAGATCGTTGCCGCTGCGCCCAAGGCTGCTCAGGTGGAACTGCGCAAGACCATTGTCTCACACCGGCGCTATGTGCAGAAAAGTCTGTCACCGTCTGAGCGGGGGGAGCGTTTCAGCGCGCCGCGCCTCTGCGTGGCGATTCAGGGCGAACTGGAGCTGGCGGAGAAGGAACTGTTCCTGGATGCGCGGGGCTGGAGCCTGCTGGACTTCCCCCATGCCCTGACCCCGGCCGAGATCGCCGTGGATGAGGGGGCGCGAACTTTCGAGTTCGACATTCGCGGGAAGAAGGTTGTTTTCGGCCTTTTGGGACAGGAGCAGCAGCTTGACCTGAGCCATGTAAATACCGACTGGAGCGAGGCGCAACTGGTGCGCTGGCTGGACAAGGCCGCTCGCCAGCCCGACGTGCGCCAGGAGGTGATGCTGGAGTTCCTGCGTCGCACTGTGGCCGACCTGCGAGATCGTCTGCGGTTGGAAATGGCGGTGCTGGTGCGCAGCCGCTTTATCCTGGCCAAGCTGCTGGCGGAGAAGATCAAAGGATTTCGTCAGGAAGCCTGCGCACGCGGTTTTCAGGAGACACTCTTCGGCTCTCAGGCAACAGTGGAAACCAGTTTCGAGTACGCCTTCAACTATGATCCAAATGTTTACCCGGCCAACTGGTATTATCAGGGGCGCTTCGACCTCTCGAAGAAACACTACTACCCCATGATCGGCGAAATGAAGAGCAAGGGGGAAGAGTACGAGTGCGCCTGCGCCATTGCCGCCCTGAAAGAGGTCAAACAGTGGGTAAGAAATCTGGCCGTGCAGCCTCGGGCCTCTTTCTGGCTCCCCACCGCCACTGACCGCTTTTATCCTGACTTTGTGGCCGAACTGTACGACGGCCGGATACTGGTTGTAGAATACAAGGGTGAGGGGTATAAAACTAACGACGACTCGAAGGAAAAACGCCAGATCGGCCAATTGTGGGAAGAGAAAAGCAATGGTCGGGGGCTGTTCATCATGGCTGTGGAGCGGGACGCCCAGGGGCGCGACGTGTACCGGCAGTTAGCGGAGAAGGTTCGCCAGGGAAACACGTAAGCGCTAAATTTTTCTCAATCGCTTGCCGTTGAGCGGAAACAATGTAGTATTATTTTAAATATCAACTACCCCCATCAGGGAGCCTTCCAGTGACAGAACCAGAAAAGATGGAGTTACTTACCCCACCAATGGATATTTTCAGCAGCAGTTCACTACCTGTCGATGTTAATGAGATCACCACCTGGAAGATCACCAAGCCTAAGGCAGCTAAACCAAAGGCAGCTAAACCAAAGGCAGCTAAACCAAAGGCAGCTAAACCAAAGGCAGCTAAACCAAAGGCAGCCAAACCAAAGGCAGCCAAACCAAAGGCAGCCAAACCAAAGGACGATAAGTCCAAAAACCCAAAACCGAAAGTCGCCAAACAGAAAGCCTCCGAGTCGAAGTCTGCCAAGACAAAAACCGCCAAATCTAAATCCTCAAAACTGGTGTCTGTCAAAGTGAAGGTCGCTGCTAAACTAAAGAGTGATATTTCCGCCCAGGGAGCTGCACAGTTTGACCTCTCTGAAAGCAAGTGGTTCCTGAACAGGGAGTTAACCTGGTTGTTCTTCAATCGTCGTGTGCTGCATGAAGCCGAAGATGAGCGCACGCCGCTGCTGGAACGACTCAAATTTATCGCCATTGTCAGTGGTAATCTGGACGAGTTTTTTATGAAACGCATCGGCGGCCTGAAACAGCAGATCGGGGCCGGGATGCGGGAATTGACCCTTGATGGCCGGACGGCGCGTCAGCAGGTGACAGAATGTTATGCTGAAGTTCGCGACATAGAGAGTCTGAAAGAAAAGTTGTTTTCTGAAGTTTTGATTCTGCTGGATGAAAAAAACATCCGAATAGAGCGTTATGATGAACTGACTCCCAAGGAAAAGAAACTGCTGAGGGAATTTTACTACCTGAATATTTTTCCACTGCTGACTCCGCAATCAATAGATCCAGCTCACCCGTTTCCATTCATATCCAATCTTTCGCTCAATCTGCTGGTTTCACTCCGTTATCCGAAAACGAAACAGGTTTCCCTGGTGCGGATCAAAGTTCCCGTTAACGCCGGTACACCCCGTTTTATCCGAATCGGCAAAGGGGATCATTTTATCCGTCTTGAAGAACTTATGATGAACAACCTGGATATGCTCTTTCCAGGCATGGAGGTTGTCTCATGCGAACTTTTCCGGGTAACCAGAAATGCCAATACCGAAAAAGATGAAGAAGAAGCCGACGATCTGATGGAGATGATCGAGTCGGAGTTGAAGGAACGCAAATTTGCTCCGATCGTCCGTCTGGAAATCGGTAGTGGCATGGATCCGGTCCATCGTGGTCGTCTTGCTGCCGAGTTGGAACTTGATGAGGCAACTGATGTTTTTGAGGCCCCCGGTCTGCTTGCACTGCGCGATCTTTTCGAGCTGACGCGGCTTGATTTCCCCCGTCTTCATGATCCCCCCCATTATCCGGTAGACCATCCGCTCCTGCAAACACAGCGCAACATCTTTCATATTATTCGGGAAGCCGGTGCAATTCTCCTGCAGCATCCCTATGAATCGTTTTCTACCTCTGTCGAGCGTTTTCTGCGTGAGGCGGCAACTGATCCCAAGGTGAGGGGGATCAAAATGACGCTCTATCGCACCTCCCGTCAAAGCCGGATCATAGATGCTCTCATTCTTGCTGCGCATAACGGCAAACAGGTCGCCGTTGTTGTCGAGCTGAAAGCACGTTTTGACGAGGCGACCAACATCAGTCTGGCAGAGCGGATGGAGGAGGCCGGAGTACACGTCACGTATGGTGTTGTTGGTTTGAAGACTCACTGCAAGGTTATCATGGTCGTGCGTCAGGATTATAACGGCCTGCGGCGCTACCTGCATATCGGAACCGGCAATTATCATGCTGAAACCGCCCGCCTGTATAGCGATGTCGGCCTGTTGACCTGTGATCAGGTGATTGCCGAAGATGTTACGGAGTTGTTCAATTTTCTCACTACCGGTTTCATGCTGAAGCGAAAGTATTCAAAGCTCGCTCTGGCTCCACGGATGCTGAAAAAAGCGCTGCTTGATAAAATAGAACGTGAGATCAATCTGCACAAGGGTGCCGGAGACGGGTTGATACAATTCAAAATTAATGCTCTCGAGGATGGAGATGTTGTACGTGCTTTGTACCGTGCTTCGATGGCCGGAGTAATAATCGATCTGATTGTTCGTGACACGTGTCGCTTGCGACCCGGCATACCGGGTCTTTCCGATACGGTCCGCGTGATAAGTGTGGTCGGCAGGTTTCTGGAACATGCGCGTATCTACTATTTCCGGAACGGCGGTGCAGAAGAGTATTTCATTTCTTCAGCCGATGCAATGAAGCGTAACCTGGAGGCACGGGTTGAGATTCTCTGCCCGGTTGAACCGCCCGGTCTGGCCAGAGAATTACGCCTTGTGTTTGACACGCATCTGGCGGACCAGCGCTCTGCCTGGGAGATGCTGCCGGATGGTTCCTATGTGCAGCGGACACCTGCTGATGGTCAGGGTGAAGGAAGTCATCGCTTATTGATTGCGAGAGCGCAAAAGCGGGTCAAAGAACATCTGAAAAAGAAAAAAATTAAAAAGACCCGAAAATAACCTTTAGATTCAGACAGTTTCATGTCCGGAGTTTTCGAACTAAAACCAGATCTATTTTGCATCAATTGTGCATCAGAAATTTTATTTAGTAACACTGTGTATACATTTATATTTCTGTTGCAATAAAACCGGTTTATATTTTATACCTGTCCGCGACAGTAAAGAATTAAATGAGCGGTTTTCTCATATAATCAGCAGAATCTTCTGAAAGGGGGTTAGATATGAGCAGTAACAAAAGCAGTAACGTATCAGAAAAAACCGAACAAATTTCGGGCAAACAGGAATTTTCGATTGGCGAGATTCTCAAGAAGCGAGGGGTGTCACGACGTGATTTCCTCAAGTTCTGTTCTGCCATGACCGCAGCAATGTCGCTGCCGGCATCTTTTGCGCCGACAGTCGCTCAGGCTCTGGACGAGGTCAAGCGTCCGACGCTGGTCTGGCTGAACTTCCAGGATTGCACCGGCGACTCTGAAGCACTGCTGCGTGCCGCCAATCCGACCGTTGGTGAGCTTATTCTTGATATTCTCTCGGTGGATTATCACGAGACGATTATGGCTGCTGCCGGCCATCAGGCTGATGAAGCGCTTGAATCGACCATTACCAAATATAAAGGCAAATACATCTGTGTGGTTGAAGGTTCCATCTCCATGAAGGATGGCGGTGTTTACGGATGTACCAGCGGCAAGACACATCTGGAAATCGCCCGACGGGTCTGCGGCAGCGCTTTTGCAACAATAGCTATAGGAACGTGTGCTGCTTATGGCGGCATTGCGGCAGCAATTCCCAATCCGACCGGCGCTGTCGGCGTTCGGGATGCGGTGCCGGGTGCGACCATTATCAATCTGCCCGGCTGCCCGTGCAACGCTGATAACCTGACCGCTACGGTTGTTCATTATCTGGTCTTCGGCAAGATCCCGGCCCTTGACAGCCACGGGCGTCCTCTGTTTGCATATGGCAAGCGTATCCATGACAACTGCGAGCGTCGTCCGCATTTTGATGCCGGCCAGTATGTTGAAATCTGGGGTGATGAAGGCCACCGAAAAGGGTTCTGTCTCTACAAAATGGGCTGTAAGGGGCCGGCAACATTTCATAATTGCCCCACCCAGCGCTACAATGAAAAAACCAGTTGGCCGGTTGCAGCTGGTCACCCCTGTGCCGGATGTTCCGAGCCGCAGTTCTGGGATGCAATGGGCCCCATGTATAAACGCCTGCCTAACGTACCAGGCTTCGGTATTGAGCACACCGCCGACAAGATCGGACTCGGCATGGCAGTCGGAGTAGGTGCGGCGTTTGCCGTTCATGGCGCCATCAGTGCATTGCGTAAAGATAAAGACCCTGCTGAAAAAACCAAGGAGGATTAAGATATGGCCAAGATAGTTGTCGACCCGATTACCAGGATTGAAGGGCATCTTCGCATCGAGGCCGAGGTGACTGGCGGTAAGATCATTGATGCCTGGAGTTCTGCCACCATGTTTCGTGGCATCGAAAAAATTCTCAAGGGGAGGGATCCTCGTGATGCCTGGTACTGGACCCAGCGTTTCTGCGGTGTCTGTACTACCGTTCATTCCATCGCATCCGTCCGTGCTGTTGAGAACGCTCTCAAAATCAAGATCCCGCCTAACGCCGAACTGATTCGTAATATTATTATCGGCACCCAGAACGTACAGGATCACGTCATTCACTTTTACCATCTACACGCTCTTGATTGGGTGGATATTACGTCCGGGCTCAAAGCTGATCCGACTGCTACATCCAAGCTGGCCGCATCGATCTCGGAATGGCCTAATAACTCGGCCACCTATTTCAAGGCCGTTCAGGATAAGGTAAAGGCTTTTGTCGCTTCAGGACGCCTCGGTCCTTTTGCCAATGCCTACTGGGGACATCCTGCGTACAAGCTTCCGCCCGAAGCCAACCTGATGGCGACCGCTCATTATCTGGAAGCTCTGGAGTGGCAGAAGGATGTCATCAAGATCCACGCAATACTCGGGAGCAAGAACCCGCATCCGCAAACATTTCTGGTCGGCGGCATGGCGATCCCGATAGATCCTGATTCCCAGAATGCCCTGAATGCCGATAAGCTCATCGAGATCAAGCGCCTGCTGAAAAAAGCCCAGGATTTTGTTGAGAAAGTCTATATCCCCGACCTGCTGGCTGTCGCCTCCTTCTACAAGGACTGGGCAGCCATCGGCGGCGGTGTCGGCAACTATATGTGTTACGGCGACTTCCCGGATGCCAGCGGCAATATGTGGTTCCCGTCCGGTGCTATTCTGAACAAGGATCTGTCCAAAGTTCTTAAAGTTGATCAGGGCAAGATTGCAGAATATGTTGACCATTCCTGGTTTGAAAATTCTGCCGGAACAGGCAAGGGCCTGCACCCGTTTGATGGCGAGACGGAAGTACGCTATACCGGCCCCACTCCGCCGTATAAAAATCTCGACACTAACGCCAAATATTCATTTGTAAAATCCCCGCGCTACGATGAAAAAGCGATGGAAGTCGGTCCGTTGGCCCGAGTTCTGGTTGCCTATGCTTCCGGGCACAAGGAAACCAAAGCGGTCGTGGATCTGGTCCTCAGCAAATTGGGCGTTGGAGCCGCTGCGCTGTTCTCGACGCTGGGACGTACTGCTGCGCGTGGTATTGATTGTCTGCTGAACGCACAGCAGACCCCCAAATTTCTGGATGAGCTGATCAACAATATCTCCAAAGGTGATTATCGTATCCATGCCAATGAGAAGTGGGATCCATCCTCATGGCCGGCAGAAGCCAGCGGTTATGGTATGCATGAGGCTCCGCGCGGAGGACTCGGTCACTGGATCAAGATCAAGGATCAGAAAATTCTCAACTATCAGGCGGTTGTTCCTTCAACATGGAACGCCTCGCCCCGGGATGCCAAAGGACAGCGCGGACCTTATGAGGCCGCTTTGGTCGGGACTCCGATTGCTGATCCCAATAAACCTTTGGAGATTCTGCGCACCATCCATTCCTTTGACCCCTGCCTTGCCTGTGCCGTCCATGTACTGGATGCAAACGGCAATGAAATGGTCAAGGTCAAGGTATCCTAGGAGGGAGCTACCATGAGCGAACCTTTAATATTTAAAAGATATTACGTATGGCAGCTGCCGGTTCGCATCTGCCATTGGGTCAACGCGCTGTCTATTCTGCTTTTGTCGATCACCGGCTTTCTGATCGGGTATCCGGTGATTGCCGGGAGTTCACCGCAGTCATTTGTGATGGGCTGGGTTCGCTTTATTCATTTTGTGGCCGGCTACGCCCTCATTATCAGCGTCATCTCCCGCCTTCTCTGGTCCCTTAACGATCATTGTTTCTCGGGGTGGCGGGAATACTTCCCCTTTCTTACCAAGGAGGGAAGGGCTGAAATTCTGGTGATGCTGAAGTTTTATTTTTTCATCGATCGCAAAACGCCGGATGCAGTCGGACATAATCCGCTTGCTGTTACGGCGTATGTTGGACTCTTCCTGATCTTCTTCGGAATGTTTGCGAGCGGATTTGCGCTGTATGCCGAACATGCTCCAGGCGGAGTTATGGCTACCGCCTTGAAACCGGTGTACCTGCTCATGTCCACCCAGACAATGCACCTGTATCACCATATCGGCATGTGGCTGATAATCTGTTTTGTCATCAACCATATCTACAGTGTCTGGCTATTGGACATTAAGGAAAAGGGGGGCGAGATAACCAGTATTTTCAGCGGTTACAAATATACCACCAAGGTGCATGTTTTTTCTGAAGGCAAAGAGTGTGACGAAAACGGCTGCTTTATCAGAGTCAAGAAGTAGCCGGATTTGAATGTAGGCATTGTGACGGGGTGGGTAGGTAACCACCCCGTTTTTTTGTGTAAATCAGCCCCACGTATCTACCATTCTTCAGCTCAAATACTCTATCTCACCCCAAAACCAACCGTTTCTCATCCGGAGTTTCCGGATGGAAATATTTTGAGTATAAAGCGTTTACAAGAGAGGCAGCATTGCTTATTATGTGCGGCCATGGATGCACTTACGAAAATTCACGTTCGACCGATGATAGAGCAGGATCTTGATGTTGTCGCGGCGATAGAACAGGCATCCTATGCAACGCCCTGGAGCAGGGAACATTTTCGGGATGAGATTTCAGCTTCCTATTCCTGGCCGCTCGTAGCAGTAGATGAAGGAAGTGTAGTCGGATACCTCTGTCTGATGTGTCTTTTCGAAGAAGCGCAGGTATTGAACGTTGCTGTATCACCGACTCTTCGGGGGAGGGGAATAGCGCGGCTGCTGCTGGAGCGTGCGGTCGTCTTAGCGCGTGAAAAGGGGGCAAAGAGGCTGTTGCTGGAAGTACGGGCCTCAAATAGTGCCGCTATTTCTCTCTACGAACGGATTGGATTCGGACGGACGGGAATCAGAAGCCGTTATTATGATCATACCGAAGATGCAGTTTTGATGGAAAAACCACTCAAGGAGATCCCGTAATGCAGTTTACTTCACTTATTCTCTCAAACGTGGAGGTCTCGCCCGGGTATTGGCGGATGCGAATGACAGCTCCACCCGAATGTGCTGCGTCACGCCCCGGCCAGTTTGTCATGGTGCGCGTGAACGGTGCAATCGATCCGCTGCTGCGTCGTCCATTCGGTATTTTTGACGTCGGCACGTATATCCCCGCCCAGAGTGGCGGACAGTCCCAGCCGTATCTGGAAATGCTGTACCGGGTGGTGGGAAAGGGGACTTCAATGCTTTCAACCCTGCATGGTTCCGATCTGCTTGATGTTCTCGGTCCGCTTGGCCGCGGATTTGATCAGGGATCGCCGGATGAAGAAAAGTTGATTGTTGGCGGAGGAGTAGGGCTGGCGCCTCTGTATCTTCTGGCGAAGGAACTGGCTACGAAATCGAAAGTGAGGCTTTTTGCCGGTGGGCGCACCAGGGATGATATTCTTTGTATCACCGAGTTCGAGCGGTTGGGTGTTGAGTGTTATACCGCCACCGAAGATGGCTCACTTGGAGAACAGGGTCTGGTGACAGAAGCGTTGCTGCGGCGTCTGGATCACATACAGGGGCGGGCGGCTATATATGCCTGCGGACCGCACGGCATGTTGAATGCTGTTGCCGGAATCGCTGCAGAGCGGGGCATTTCCTGCCAGGTTTCGCTGGAAGGGTATATGGCGTGCGGTGTTGGCGCCTGTCTTGGCTGTGTTGCCCCGGGGCACTCTCACTCACCGGATACTCCTGACTTTCGCTGTGTCTGCACTGAAGGTCCGGTCTTTGAGTCGGGTGAACTGAAATGGGGGGAGTGACCATGAAATCAGCCATGAAACCTGATATGAGCGTTAACCTGGCCGGTATGCAGCTCCGGAACCCGGTAATAACCGCCTCCGGCACGTTCGGCTATGGCGAGGAGTTTGCAGAATATGTCGATATGGAATCGATCGGAGCCTTTATCACCAAAGGACTTTCACTCAATGCCCGGGCGGGTAATCCGACGCCGCGCATTGTCGAAACACCGGGCGGCATGTTGAACGCAATCGGCTTGCAGAATGTCGGTATAGATGCCTTTATCGCAAAAAAAGTTCCGTATTTTCGTACAGTCAACACTCCCGCAATCGCCAATTTTTTTGGCAACACCGTAGATGAGTATGCCGAAATGGCCCGTCGACTGAATGAAATCCCTGAAGTGTCTGCTCTTGAGATTAATATTTCCTGCCCGAATGTCAAGCAGGGGGGGATCGTCTTCGGAACTGATCCGGACTGCGCGGCATCTGTTGTTTCTGCCTGCCGGGCAGTGACGGGTAAGCCGCTGATTGTCAAGCTCTCTCCCAACGTGACCGATGTGGTGGCCATGGCCCGGGCGTGCGAAAATGCCGGTGCCGATGCGTTATCGCTGATCAATACCCTGATCGGTATGGCCATTGATTTGAACAAACGCCGTCCGATACTGGCAAATATCACCGGCGGCTTTTCCGGACCGGCCATCAAACCTGTTGCCCTGCGCATGGTCTGGCAGGTGGCAAAGGCGGTTAAAGTGCCGGTTATCGGGATCGGCGGTATTATGAACGCGGTTGATGCCCTTGAATTCATGCTGGCCGGAGCTTCTGCCGTTCAGATCGGCACTGCCAGTTTTATCAACCCGGGTGCAGCTCAGAAAATCGCCGAGGATATGGAAGCGTGGCTGGTTGCTAACGGAATTGATGATATAAAGAGTATGATCGGCGCACTGGAATCCTGAAGGGATGGTTGAAATCTGGTTGGCATTTTCAGTCGGTCTTGCCGGCAGCGGGCATTGTCTCGGCATGTGTGGCGGCATTGTTACCGCACTGGCAGTATCACAATCTGAATCTGATGCCGACCGTCGTTTTCTTTTTACTCTCTTGTACCATGCCGGCCGAATATGTACCTACAGTCTGCTTGGACTTCTGGTCGGTCTGGCCGCCCGGGCAGGCCTGGTTGATACGCTGAAACCAATGGTAAAGTGGCTGTTTCTGGGCGCCAATCTTTTCGTTACACTAATCGGAATCTTTACCATCCTGGGTGTGCGTGCATTCGGAATATCGATGCTCGATGGTCCGGAATGGGGCACTTTGAGGCGCCTGCTGTCCCGCCTTACCGAGAGCAAATCTGTGCTGGCTGCTCTCCCGGCGGGTGTTTTGATGGGTTTTTTGCCGTGCGGACTGATATACGGAGTTCTTATTTCAGCAGCTACCAGCGGCTCAGCTCTGAAAGGCGCGAGTATGATGCTGGCCTTCGGATGCGGTACACTGCCGGTTCTTCTGGCATACGGGCAGGCGGCTTCTGCACTTTCTGCTTTGGGCCGTCACAAGTTTCAGCGCGGTATGGGGGCAGTTGTTGCTCTGCTCGGGATTGTTGGTGTATGGAAGGCGCTCATTGCGCTTGGCTATGTATGAAACATCTGTGAAGAGAGCGCTTTGATTTGGAATTGGAATTATTCAGCTGTATTCGAGTGCAGGCTCTAAACCGCAAGGAACATATGTAATGATCAGCAAAATTGGCCAATTGGTGATAGTGCTTGTCAGCAACCTCGCGGGGTTATGTGCAATAATTGCGGCTGCCTTCAGGGATGTGCCGAATCCACTCAAACCGGGGTGGCGCCCGGTTTCTCAGGTCTTCCTCAAACAGCTCTATTTCACCGGATATGAATCACTCAAAATTATCATAATCATTTCGCTGGCCATTGGCACTGTCATCATAACACAGATGATCGGCCTCGTTGGTGGAGGCAATGAGCCGCTCATTGGCAAAGTGATGGTGCTGGTGGTAATAAGGGAACTTGGTCCTCTTCTGACAGCGGTTATTGTTATCGCCAGAAGTGGTGCTGCAATTGCGACTGAATTAGGTACTATGAAAATACACGGGGAGATTGACAGCATCGAGTCGCTTGGGATATCAACCGGACAGTACCTTGTGATGCCGAGGGTTTTCGGGGTGACAGCGGCAGTTATCATACTGACGGTATATTTTGAAATTTTCTCAATTTTCGGGGGATTTCTTGTCGCATCGTTCGGATGGCATGTGTCACTTGAAAAGTTGTCACAAGGACTTTTAGTAAACCTTGCCATGGCTGATTTATCGGTATCCGTGATAAAAAGCCTGTTTTTCGGGCTGTTTCTTTCTGCTGCCTGTTGTTGCCAGGGTCTGGATGTCGGATCGAGTACAACCAGAATACCTCAGGCTGCCACCAAAGGTGTGATGCAAAGCCTTTTTCTCGTATTCATTACTGACGGCGTAATCACATTTGCCGCTACGATCTTCAGGAACGTATGAACAGTGAAATGGCTGAAATACTCAGGGTTGAGCAATTATTTCAGCAGGAGATCCCGGTTCCGATCTCATTTGCCGTCGCACGTGGAAGCATGACTATTCTTGTTACCCCCAAAGAAGAGATAAATTGGCAGCTTGCCAGGCTTTTTTTGTGTCTGGACAAGCCTCGTTCCGGAAAGATTTACCTGCATAATTCTGATTCAACGTCACTTTCTGATCGGGAACTGAGAGACATCCGTAGTAAAATCGGTATTGTCTCCCCGGCTGGAGGGTTGGTGTCAAATCTCACGGTGTGGGAAAACCTCACGCTGCCCCTACATTATCATCAGCAGTTGAGCCATGGTGAGATTAAGGAACGGGCAATGGCTGTTCTTGATCGTCTCGGTATAACCGGTAAGCTTATGGCTGCCACAAGTACTCTGACCGCTGTACAGAAAAAGATGATCGGATTTGCCAGGGCAATGATAACAGCTCCCGATTTCATGCTGTATGAATCTCCGGCATCAAGGCTTGATCAAAAAGAGATGGAACTGTTTTTCAGCGTTGCCGGGGAGTTCCATCATGAAAAACCGGGAAGAGCCTCTCTTTTCATAACAGCCAGGCAGGATACTGCCCGGTTTCTTCCTGAAGCCGGGTTAGTGAATCTTATCAGGGGGCAGGGTATATGAGTATAGAAGAAGACAGCCGTTTCAGGCACCTGGAAAAGAAAATCGGCATTTTTGCCGTTGTTGCCACTCTCGGATTTTTAGCCGTTGTCATTTTCATTGGTGTTGATAAAGACATGTTCACCCAAAAATATCTGCTCAAGTTTTCCGCGGACAGAGGCACCGGATTCTCCCGGGGTATGCCCGTAAAGCTCTCCGGTTTCCGTATCGGCAGGATTAATTCGATATCTCTGAACGAACAGGCAAAAGTGGATATTGAGATACAGATCGAAAAAAAATACCAGAAATGGATAAAAAGTGATTCGGTCGCAAAATTAGTCAAGGAGGGGATGATTGGTGACAGCATCATTGAAGTTTCTGTCGGAAAGGCCGGTTCAGAAGTTCTGAACGATGGAGCGTTTATCACCTTTGAGAACACCAAGGGGCTTGAGGAAATAGCCAATGATATTGCAGAAAGGGTCAAGCCGGTGCTGATCGAAGTGAAAGAAATTATAAATTACGTTAATGACCCCAATGGAGACATCAAGCAGTCAATGAAAAATATCAGAGAAATTACCACTGACCTGCATGGTACAAGAGAAAAAATAGATGAGTTGATGGTTGAATCCAGACTGAAAGTCGGTCGCATATCCAGTGATGCCGAGACCCTGATGAGAGATGCCGGTGTCAGAATCAAAGCCATTGACCCTGTTCTGGAAAAAGCAGACAGATCTGTGGCTGCGTTTGAACAAAAACTTCCGAAGCTTCTGGAAAAAGCAGCCACTACGATGGACAATCTGGAAAAGACCAGCAGTAATCTGGAGAAAATTACCGGTAAAGCACTGCCTAAAACACCCGTTTTGCTAAACAGCGCAGAAGATGCACTTCACAGGGCCAATAAGGCTATTGATGCAGTTATGGATATCTGGCCGCTGAAAAGTTCCGCTCCTGCACCGAATGAGATAGACTTTGTCCCGGGTGACAGCCATGAATAGGTATCACAGAATGGGGCAGGTAGTCTGGAGCCTGTTGTTAGCATCTACCATGCTGATTTTTACCGTCGGCTGTGCCGGAAAAAACCCGGTTACGCAACCTGCCGCTCAGATGGAAGCGATACAGCATAATCAGCGCGGTATTAAAGCCGAAGCACGGGGAGAAAACTCAATGGCTCTTGAGTACTTTGCCGAGGCGCTCAGGGTGTACCGATCAATAGAAAACAGTGACGGGATTGTTGTCGCATTGGTAAACAGCTCAAGAGTTCTTCGCACTGACAGGGATTATAAGAACGCGCGCGCCAGTGTAACGGAAGCAGTCTCTCTCGCTACCCCCCGCTCGAAGCTTTACTCTGAAGTCGCATTTGAAATGGCATTGGTAACACTGATGTCAGGGGAACTTGATAATGCGTATGAGTGGGCCGGAAAGGCTGTCGCTGCCGAAAAAGATTCAAACGCAGGTGCGAGAATTAATCTTCTGGCCAGGATTCTGTTTTTGAAGGGGGAGGTGGCCCAGGCTGAGTTGAAGTCGCTGGAAGCCCTCTCACTAAACAGAGGGGAAGCAATCCAACATGAGGAGGCAAATTCCCTCCGGCTTTTAGGGGATATTCTTGCTACCGGAAATAGAAAAATCGAAGCTGCTGAATTCTACAATCAGGCGCTTGTTATTGACAAAAGTCTCGGCAAAAGCAGAAAAATATCCGCCGATCTCCGTGCTCTTGCGCTTCTGTCACTGGCGCAAAATTATCCTGATCAGGCTCTGGATTATTATCGACGGGCCTATGACACAAGCAGTAACGGCGGTGATCCGGAGGGCGCTGCACATGATCTGCTTGAGATGTCCAGAATATATGAAATGAAGGGCGAAAAAGCACAGTCAGAGCGTAAACGGGAAGAGAGTGACCGGATTTTAAAGGCACGTGGTACGCTCAAGCGCGGTAATCCTTGAGTTTATGAGCTAAAACACCTATTTTCCATCAAAGATATTTTCTGCTTCAGGGACAGGTATGAAAGAACCACAGCAATCTCTCGGTTTACGCACATTAGAAGACATCAGTTCGATTATCCTGCATTCACATGATCTGCAGGATACGCTCGACAATATCGTCACCCTGGTCGCCAAACGGATGGGGAGCGATGTCTGTTCTATCTATCTGCTCGAGAAAGATGGCGAGACCCTGACTCTGAAAGCAACCAAAGGACTTTCCAGATCTTCCGTCAATCGGATCTCCATGAAGGTTCATGAAGGTCTGACCGGTCTTGCCGTTGAAACCCGCGCGATGGTTATGACCGATAATGCCCCGGCGCATCCGCGCTTCAAATATTTCAAGGAGGCGAAAGAGGAACGGTTTCTCTCGTTTCTGGGATTGCCGCTGTTCGAGCATAAGGCCCCGATTGGCGTCATCGTAGTGCAGACCCGCGAAACACGCAGTTTCAGCCTCGACGAAATCAGCATTCTGCGTACCATCTCATTTCAGATCGGGAGCATCGTTCATACCGGTCGGTTGCTTGATTCGATTCAGAACAAGGAACAGGAACGGGCCTGGTTTGAGAAGGAGCTTGCCAAAATCCGCAACGGATCTGAAGGTGAAGCGGCATCTTCCGGTTCCAGGAGCACGAAGAGAACTCCTGTATCGAGGACGCTGGTTGGAACCGCAGTCTCGGCCGGTTTCAGTCGAGGGAAAATATACATCCTTGACCGATTCAATGACAAAGTAATCAAACTTGCCAAGGTAGGTACTGCTGCTGAAGAACAGCATAAATTTTTGCAGGCTCTTGAAAAGGCCAAGATCCAGACTATTTACATGGAAAAACGGGTCAGTGAGACGCTCTCGGCCGATGATGCCGCTATCTTCCATACCCATCTGATGATTCTGGAAGATCGGAGTTTCTCAGCCAAGGTAACTGATCTGATCGAAGTGGGGATGGGCGCGACCCGTGCGGTTCATGATGTTGTTCAGCATTACATCCAGGCTTTTTCTGCCATGGAGGATCCGTATCTGCGCGAGCGTTCGGCGGATATGGAAGACATCGGGCGGCGGGTGATCGATGCCATTGAAGGTAATAATTCCAGTGAGGTGACGCTCAAGGAAAAACGGGTACTCGTGGCTGACGAGATTTTTCCCTCCAACCTGGCAATGCTCGATCCGGACAAAATTCTCGGCATTGTGACGGAAAAGGGTAACGCCTATTCTCATGCCGCAATTATGGCAAAATCTCTTGGCATCCCTGCTGTACTCGGTGTGCAGGGGGTAATGGCAGCTGCTAATGTCAAAGATGAAATCATAATTGACGGCACATCGGGGCATGTCTTTCTCAACCCGAATGCCGTTGTCAAAATAGAGTACGTGCGTCTCGAACAGGAGTATGTCGGCAGAATGAAGGAGATGGAAGGTCTTCGAGACCTGCCCGCGATTACGACCGATGGTGTCGCGATTGCTCTTAGTGCCAACATCGGCCTGGTTTCTGATGTCCGGGTGGCGAATTTGCATGGTGCCGAGGGTGTCGGGCTCTATCGTACCGAATTTCCCTACATGGCGCGCACCGCATTTCCGGGTCGTGAAGAGCAGGCCGGAATCTATCGAAAGGTTCTCGAAGGATTCCCCGGCCAGACTGTTAATATCCGTACTCTTGATATCGGTGGTGATAAGGGACTTTCTTATTTTCCGTATCCACATGAAGATAATCCGTTTTTGGGGTGGCGCTCGATTCGGGTTTCGCTGGATCGCCAGGACATCTTCAAGGAACAGCTGGCCGGTATTTTACTTGCAGCTCATGCCGGAAATGCGACGATCATGTTTCCACTGGTCAGCAGCCTTGATGAAATCCGTCAGATCAGAGAAATTCTCACTTCTGTCAGAAATGAACTGCTGCGTGAAGGATATGATGTTCCCGGCTATATCCCGTTCGGAATCATGATCGAAGTGCCCGCCGCTGTGCAGATTATCGACTATCTGATTCAGGAGGTCGATTATGTCAGTATCGGCACCAATGACCTGATCCAGTACACGCTTGCAGCTGACCGCAACAATGCCAGTGTCAGGCAGTATTATGATCCATACCACCCGGCGGTCCTGCATTCCATTAAACGTGTTGCCGATGCTGCCAACAAAGCCGGTAAAAAAGTGTCGGTCTGCGGAGAAATGGTGGCTGATCCATTATGTGCCCTCCTTTTGACCGGGATGGGGGTTCGAGAATTCAGCCTCTCCGCCCCCAGTATACCGATTGTGAAACAGGCGATCCGGAACAACAGCTTTGAAGTGTGCCGCCGTCTGGCGCGGACGGTACTGACGTGTCGCAGCAGTGCCGATATGGCCCGCTGTCTGGCAACTGCGCGGAAAAAACTGATCTTGTAACGGCTTGAAAAGCAATTTTGGATTTTGGATTTTGGATTTTGAATTTTGAATTTTGAATGCTGATTGCTGATTGCTGAAAGCTGAACTTAAACCTGAGGTGATGCTATTTTGTTCGATGGACGTCCGACATACGCCGAGATTGATCTCTCCGCACTGAAACACAATTACCACCTGATCCGTTCATTGCTGCCGCAGCAGACAGATATTCTTGCGGTGGTAAAAGCAGATGCTTACGGACACGGCTTTATGGATATCAGTCGGGAATTGGAATCTCTGGGAGTTAACGCATTTGGCGTTGCATTCCTGGCTGAAGGCATTCAACTCCGTAAAAGCGGCTGTGACAAGCCGATCCTTCTCCTTGGCGGCGTCTATCCCGGCCAGGAACGGCAATGTATTGGGTACAACCTGTCTACAGTGATTTTTTCACTGGAACAGGCTCAGGCGCTTAATCAGGCTGCTTCCACGGGCAAACTGTTTCGTCGGGCGCAGGTTCATCTCAAGGTCGATACCGGTATGGGGCGACTTGGTGTGCCCAGTGACGAGATTCCCCTTTTTTTGGAAGAGCTGAAAAAATTAAAACATATATCCCTCGAAGGTCTGATTTCTCATTTTGCCGTAGCAGATGAACTTGATGAATCCGGCCAAAGGTATACTCTGTTGCAAGGCGAGCGCTTTGCCAGGACATTGGCAGAAATACGCGCTGCAGGATATTCTCCGCACTATATTCATATCGCCAACAGTGCCGCAGCATTACAGGGGAATATCCCCGACTGCAATCTGGTCAGACCTGGAATCGCTTTGTATGGTGCTTTGCCGTCTGCCGATTTCAAAGGAAGGCTTGATCTCAAGCCGGTTATGCGACTTAAAAGTTGCGTCGCCATGCTCAAATGGGTAGAACCGGGAACCGCCATCAGCTACGGGCGCCGTTTTACCGCCGATCGGCGTACTCTGATTGCCAGTGTTCCGGTCGGTTATGCTGACGGGTATCCCCGCACCCTCACCAATCGAGGTGAAGTCTTGATCCGTGGACAGCGTGTCCGAGTTGTCGGGACGGTCTGTATGGATTGGATCATGCTCGATGTGACCGGCATTGAAGGAGTCGCAGTGGGTGATGCCGTGACCCTGATGGGACCTGACGATGCGGGAAACTGTATTCATGCTGAAGAGCTGGCAACCCTGGCGGATACCATCCCGTATGCGATTTTTTGCGGTATCAGCAAGCGGGTGCCGAGGGTGTATCTCACATAGAATGGTTGGAAATTCTGACTGAAACGTGGTACACATTTCCATTTTATCACTTCGGAACGGATCCGCGGTGAGTGTTTATTCCCACGTACTAAACAAGGAGTATGAGCATGGCTAAAATCACCAGAGCGCTGATCAGTGTCTCTGACAAAAACGGAATTATTGAATTTGCACAGCAATTGGCAGGATATGGAGTAGAACTGCTCTCCACCGGCGGTACTGCAAGTATGCTGCGGAAAGCCGGTTTGACCGTCAAGGATGTCTCAGAATTTACCGGTTTTCCGGAAATGCTGGATGGCCGGGTGAAAACCCTGCACCCCAAGGTGCATGGCGGTCTGCTGGGAATGCGTTCGAATCCTGAACATGTTGCCAAAATGAACGAACATGGCATCGAGAACATCGACATGGTAGTCGTAAACCTGTATCCCTTTGAGTCAGCAATAGCCAGGGAGGGATGTCATCTTGAGGAGGCCATCGAAAATATCGATATCGGTGGCCCGACCATGCTCCGCTCAGCGGCCAAAAACTATCCTGATGTTACCGTACTGGTTGACAGTGCCGACTATGCGCGGGTGCTCGAAGAGATGAAAGTCTCTTCCGGCTCTGTTTCAGTCACCACCAACTTTTCTCTTGCGGTCAAGGTGTTTCAACACACTGCTGCCTACGACGGGGCAATATCCAACTATCTGGGGTCACGGCTTTCGGGTGAAGTGCAGAATTATCCCGCCACATTCACTCTGCAGGTCAAAAAAGCCCAGGACCTTCGTTATGGCGAAAATCCTCATCAAACAGCCGCCTTTTATGTTGAGAGCCGCATTTCCGAGCCGTGTGTTTCCAACGCCCGGCAGCTTCAGGGTAAAGAACTCTCCTTTAACAATATCATTGATCTGGACGCTGCCATTGAAACCGTCAAGGAATTTGAACAGAGTGCCGCTGTTATCATCAAGCACACCAATCCTTGCGGTGTTGCGCTGGCAGACTCGCCGCTGACCGCCTACCTCAAAGCTCGTGAATGTGATCCGGTTTCAGCTTTCGGCGGTATCGTCGGTTTTAACCGCACCGTTGATGCAGAAACGGCACATGAGCTGACCTCCACCTTTCTGGAGGCGGTTATTGCACCCGGTTACAGTGCAGAAGCTCTGGAAATATTTGCCTCTAAAAAGAATATACGTGTCATGCAGGTGCCGCTACTTGACAGCTATGTCGCCGGAGGATTCGATCTGAAGCGTGTTACCGGTGGAGTACTGCTGCAAGGTCGTGACCTGGGAATGGTCAATGCCCTTGAATGTCGTGTGGTAACCGAGCGAACTCCGACTGTTTCAGAATACGAGGCGCTTGATTTTGCCTGGCGGGTCTGCAAGCACGTTAAGTCGAATGCCATTGTATTCAGTAACCGTGACCAGACGGTCGGCATTGGTGCCGGTCAGATGTCCCGTGTTGATTCGTCCAAGATTGCTGTTCAGAAAGCGCTGCTTGACACCCGGGGTACGGTGCTTGCCTCGGATGCCTTCTTCCCGTTTCGTGACGGCGTCGATGCCGCAGCAGAAGCGGGTGTAACCGCGATCATACAGACCGGCGGCAGTGTCCGCGATGAAGAGGTTATAAAAGCCGCCAATGAGCATGGGATTGCTATGCTCTTCACCGGTATGAGGCATTTCCGGCACTAAGACAAAGCCATATTTGAGCGCAAACGGCGTCGGCTCGTCAAAAACTCCTCGACATAGCATAAGGCTATGCCTGCGTCGTTTTTGCCTCGCCGTCTTGTTATCATCTCAAATCTGTCTTCGTCGAGACGTTGCCGGGAGTTGCAATACGAATACTATTATCTGCTTGAGGTGTTTATATGAAAATACTTGTAATCGGTGGCGGCGGCCGCGAACATGCGCTGGTCTGGAAAATAGCCCAATCGCCACTTGTAACGAAGCTCTATTGTGCGCCGGGTAATCCGGGGACCGCGAATCTGGCCGAAAATATTCCGATTGCCGTTGATCAACTGGACCGGCTGCTGGCGTTTGCCTATGAAAACAGCATCGATCTTACCGTTGTAGGCCCCGAACAGCCGCTTTCGCTCGGGATCGTTGATCTGTTTGAGTCGCACGGACTCAAAGTGTTCGGTCCGTCGCAAAAAGCGGCATTCATCGAGGGGAGTAAGGCTTTTTCAAAGGATCTGATGAAAAAGTACGATGTGCCTACCGCTGCCTACGGTGTTTTTACCGATCAGGCTGAGGCTGAAGCTTTCATCACCAGCACCGGAGCGCCTATTGTGGTCAAAGCCGACGGTCTGGCGGCCGGTAAAGGTGTTATTATTGCTCAAACGTGTGAAGAGGCGATTGCGGCTGTTCGTGACATGCTCAGCGGCAACGCATTCGGGGCTGCCGGTTCGCGGGTCGTCATCGAAGAGTTTCTGACCGGTGAGGAAGCATCGTTTCTCGTTATTACCGATGGAAAAAACATCATTCCGCTGGTGAGTGCCCAGGATCATAAAGCTGTCTTTGATAATGATCTGGGGCCGAATACCGGTGGGATGGGCGCCTATTCGCCGGCACCGGTGGTCTCTCCTGCAATCCATGAAAAAGCCATGCAGCAGGTGATCAGGCCGACGGTGGATGGTATGGCTGCAGAGGGCCGTCCGTATCGCGGAGTATTGTATGCCGGTTTAATGGTTAAGGACGGCGAAGTAAAAACTCTTGAATTTAATGCCCGCTTCGGAGATCCCGAGTGCCAGCCGCTGCTGATGCGAATGAAGTCGGACATCGTACCTGTCCTCCTCGCGGTTGCTAATGGTGATCTTGGATCAGTCGGTATCGAGTGGCATGACAAGGCGGCCGTCTGCGTTGTCATGGCATCTGAAGGTTACCCGGGCGACTACCGGAAGGGGGATGTGATTTCCGGTCTGGAACAGGCAGCAGAGCTTACGGATCTGTATGTTTTTCATGCTGGTACTGCACAAAAGGATGGTGCCTGTGTTACAAACGGCGGCAGGGTTCTTGGTGTAACCGCTCTGGGAGCGACAGTAAAAGATGCGATAACCGCCGCCTATCAGGGAGTGTCTGTAATCTCCTGGCCGGGCGTCCAGTATCGCAGCGATATAGGCAAAAAAGCTCTTGAGCGACCATAAGTCCGGTTTCAAAATCTGAAGATAAACTGCTGAGGTGAAACAATGAAAACTGACCCGCTTGTACTACTGATGATGGGAAGCGATACTGATCTTCCGATAATGCAGGAAGCGGCCGATATGCTCCGGTCATTCGATGTTCCGTACGAAATGCGGATTTCATCGGCGCACCGCTCACCGGTACGAACGTTGGCGCTTGCTTCAGAAGCGGCCGATCGGGGCATCAGGGTCATCATCGCCGGTGCCGGAATGGCGGCACATCTGGCGGGAGTCGTTGCATCTAAAACAATTCTTCCGGTTATTGGTGTGCCGATGCCGGGTGGCGCTCTTAATGGTGTGGATGCACTGTATGCAACGGTACAGATGCCGGCCGGTATTCCGGTGGCAACGATGGCGATCGGCAAGGCGGGAGCAAAGAATGCCGGCCTGTTTGCCGTTCAGATCCTGGCACTTTCAATGCCGCATCTGGGAGAGTCTCTGCTGCGCTATCGGGTTGAGATGGACAAAGAGCTGGAGCAGAAGGATGCCAACCTGCAGGGTCAATAAGATAGTCGCCTGCAACCCTGCTGAACGATGATTTTATTACAGCTTCAGAATAAAATGTGGTTGACTTTTTTACACGGCACGTGGTAGATAACGGTTCGCTTTTGAGCGCCTATTCCCCTTTAGCTCAGTTGGTAGAGCAGGTGACTGTTAATCACCTTGTCCGTGGTTCGAGTCCGCGAAGGGGAGCCAGTTTAAACAAGTCTGATTACGCTGAAACGGGTAATCAGACTTGTCTTTTTCAAGTAAACGCGGGAATAACTCAGTGGTAGAGTGCAACCTTCCCAAGGTTGAGGTCGCGAGTTCGAATCTCGTTTCCCGCTCCATATAACTACATAGAATCATTTATGATTCATGGCGAAATGCCCCGACTATCACAAAAACTATCACAAAAAATGGTTTTTAGTGGTAGCTCGGGGCTTCGTTTTGTTGGGGAAAATTGAACGGATGCAGCGGAATTGAGGGCGGATAGGTGAAGCCGTTTTGGTACTCAATCATTGTTGCTGATTGTTTCATTTTTGGTTGTGCGAAGTCCCTGCCGTAGTATTCCAGAATAAGCCAGAAATCCTCTTCAAGCCCTTCGATGTAATCCCCGTAGACCTCATAGATCATTTTCTTTGTGCCATGTCCCATGAGCCGTACAAGTCGATTTGGATCAATCCGCAGGGTAAGCGACCAGGCGGCAAAACTGTGGCGCATTGAATAGGGAACTTTACCGATAATGCCGCTTGCTTTGGCAGCCTTTGTCCAAATATCCTTCAGGAAGGTGGCGGGGCGGAAGATCATGCCACGCCTGGTAGTAACCAGCTTGTCACCGGTGCTTCGTGCCAGGAGGATATCAAGCCGTTTTCTGATGGCCTGGGTGATTGGAATCTTTCTGATCCGGTAAAATGTCTTTGGGGTGTCATGTTCTACCCCTCTGACGATGGTGTGTTGCACCATGATATAATCCGGCTGAATATCACTTTTTCTCAATCCGGCCACTTCAGAATTAATCATGCCGGTTAGGATCATCAATTCAGCTATCGGTTGATACCAGGGATCGATGTGTTTGTGAAAGTCCAGCCACTCATCGAACCTGAAACCTTCTCTTCTCTTTGCCCGAGTCTTGGGAAAGTGTTTCTTCAGGTTGCTGAAGGGATTGTGCAATGTCCAGCGGAATTGATCACAGGCATCGTTCCAGATGGATCGCAACGGGATAAGGATATTCTTCATCCGTATCTTTGAAAGAGGTTGCCCTTTTCTTGCTCCGGTTCTCCATTTCAGGCTGGCAAGGAATTTCTGAATTTCCACACCGCTGATCTGGAAGAAGGTCATGTCCTTGAAGTGTGGTAACAGCCAGCCGGTTATAATCAGCCTGGAATCATTCTTCCAGGTTCCCTCTGGTTGAAGTGTCCAAACGGTCTTGAGCCATTCCTCAACATAGGAAGCAAAAAGTATATCCCTCGGTTCCGGTGCAAACTGCCACCCTTCCAACTTGGCAAAGTAAGCCTTCTCATTGTCTGATGATCCTGGGAAGGCATCGGCAAAGATCAATTTGCCAACGTCACGGCGTTCAATGATGCGATCCAGCCAGAGCCGCACCTTTTCTCGGTTCTTTACGGTATCATTGAGGCCGGTGGTTTTCTCTACTCGCTTGTTGAAGTAGTAAAAGAGGATATACAGCTTGCGTGAGCCTGCTTTCCTGAGGATGCAGCCTTGTTTTTTCTCCTCGTTGTCAAAGAGCAATGCATCAAGGTGGGGTAATTGCTTCATGGTAGTAGTCTCCATTCCGCTACAAAATACCCACCTTCCAAAGTCCGGTTTTCACCATAGCACAACCGTTTCATTATTCAGTACTCCCAATTTAACGCGCTATCGGTTTTCTTCCGGGAAACAGCGACAGGCGAAAGAGTAACGGGAGCAACCACCACAGCCGCAGCGGATTCTTGCAAGAGTATGGAAATAAAATCATCCGACCAGGTGAAGCGAAGGACACGGCCAATCTTGAGGAAATGCCGACCCTGGACGAGAATCTGTTTCTGTATCCATGCAAACACAGTGGCGCGAGATACCTGGAGGCGTTGCGCGAACTGTTCCACGGTTAGGAGTTCAGGAGGTCGGGGGATGATATTATTCTTCATCGTCATCACCTCCGAGCTTTCCTCTATAGCCCATCTTGATCAGCTTCTCCTGGAGCTTATCATTAAACTTTGCATCATCTGTCGTATCAAACAGCAACTTGGCCATATGATGTATTGATTTAATGCGATCCTTAACGCCTGAGAGAGCAGCAATAGTGATCATCCGGCCAAAGACATGCGGCAGTATTTCCTTGATACTCTGGACGTCATCGCTGTCAAAGGTTCGTCTTGCCCCGTTATCAGCACCAAACTGGGAACCACAATTCTGGACGGATTGCCACCAGGGGAGAACAGTGCGGCGTTCAGCCTTGTCGTTGTCCTGGAGGCGCAGAGAAAACCATTCCGAAGTAAGGTAACACCAAACAGAACCGATTGTTTCCCAGAGGCCAGCAAGATCACGGATGCGGTACTGATGAAGTACAGAACGTCTGATCTGAAATTCAACCCGCCAAATATTGGTGAGATCATCGGTATTCCAGATTGCACCAAACCATTGCTTGTTGCTTTTGATTATCTCTTTACTCTTGTCATAGATACGGAGCCGCAAGGGAGCGCCAGGAGTTCCGCTATAATATGTTTCAAGCGTAGTGCCTTCCATGTGGGTTTCTACTTTGCGACTTTTAGCAATCCGGTGACTTTCCAGGAAAGGCAGACTCAGAGGGGCATCTAGTCTGAAATCGGCACAGAGATCGACACGGCTAGGTTGAAGGCGTTCTATCGTCCCACCGAAGTGGGTAAGATCGAATTCCAGCAGCTCCAGGAGGCCAGGAAGTTTGACATGCCAAAGGGCAGCAGCATTGAACGACACATAGACATTGGGAGAGTTACCGTACACTTTGGAAATGGCAAGATAGAGGTGATATTCAAGGAATTGCAGATGAAAGCGATAATTAGGCGGTTTACCGCTGGCGAGATGCAGAAACTCGCGGCCAATTTCGGTTGTGTCGAGAACCGTTCTTGAATTCTGCGCTGTCAGTTTCTTGCTGTCGAGATCGGCACTGACCTTTTCCCAGTTTGCTTCCCATTTAACAAACAAACCGAGATCAAGAGAATCAATGCCACAGAGAAGAAACTGGAAGTTTTCAGCAGGAAGTGGGTTTAGAGTATGGCGTGTTACAGATGACGCCATACTTGAGAAAGGTTCCGCAGCCCCGGCAGGGATGCCGGCAGAGCCGGCACACCCCGCCGGGGCTGCGGGTACTACCGATGTCTGGGGAGTGGTCTGTTCAGGGTTGATGTCAAGAGTACTGATGAATGATTGCTTCTTGCTGTTCTTGCTGTTCATGGAAACCTCCAGAATTTAATTTTCCTGGAGGTTGTCACGTGAGAGGGAATACTACCCGGACACTACTTGAGATTTTTATGTCTGGGTTGCAGCAGTTGTTTCCAGTCGGGGCGGTTACGCTGGATAACTTTGGAATATGCTTCCTGACTTTCCGGGAGTGTGGTGTCAATGTCCCGCTTGTCTGCATCCTGGGCAATGGCATCGAACAGATCCCGTATATCTGTTGAGGTGAGAGGTTGTTTGATTGCTTCAGCCAATTGAGAGATCAGGCCAGCCAGCATGTCTTTGATTGTTCTGCTAGTCAACTTGAGTTTTATCGGTTTTAAGGGAGCATTCAGCAGGTTTTCAAAAAGGGACTGCCTGCCATGAATACGAACTTTCTGTACCTCTCTACCGATTGCCGGATCATGAAGCAGGAAGGGATCAAGGCGCAGCAATTTGTGAATGGCGTTGGTGTCTCCTTGGCGGGCCTTGCAATGGAGCTTTGAGGGCCATTCCTTGTAGAGCAGCCAGCAGGGGAAAGCCACCAGGAACAAGAATGCAAGCTCGGTTTCATGGTTGTCTTTGTAACGCTGGACAACGGCACATACTTCCGGCGCTAGTGGTGTATCTTTAAAATCGTCCCGAAGTTCAGCAATTGAAAGCTGATGCATATTGTTCCAGAACTGCTGACCCTCTTCGAGCAATTCAGGAGTAATAACCAGATTTGCAAGCATTTCCGGTTTGCGGGAGAGTTCTTGCATTGCGCTACCCACCGCGAGCAAATTTTGAGCATATGGGGAACATTCAGAAATCATTTCCTTGAAAGGAACTAAATAGCGTTTGCTTGAGCGGTAGAAGGAATACCAGGAAGGAAGATTCGGAACAGGAAATGTATGGGATAGAAGCCGGTGTTTTTTTTGGTGCCGGAGGATATCAGGGATTTCACGTGCAAAGGCGGCTATCGGGGGGGCAAAATGGGCAACGAACAGTGACTTGCCTTGTGCCCATTTCTCGACTGCAAGCATAGTGACTCCTAGAATCCATCAAGATTTTACCCAACTTACCATGAATACGGGAAATGAAGGGATTAATTACTATTCAACTTTTATGACTTATGGTGATATTGATCGATAATATTGGCGGCGAAGCTATCGCTCCGCCTTACACACTTGCGCTCACTACCGTTCGCCGCACCCACGGCCGGTGTCGGCGTTATAGCCGCCTAAGCCGGCCTTTATGGGGCGTGCGTTAAATTTAACTTTAATTCATATATGAGCTGATATTTGGAAGGGATGTATTTTCAGACATTCTTGTTAATGGAATGGGAATCGTCTCAGATTATCCGAGGATAGTTTTGCCGTGTTAAAACGAGTCTGGGAAGACCGCTACAGTCAGCCAGCGCAAGAGGATACGCCGTCTAACTTTCACCAGGATTGATTCAATGTATTACGACAACTCATAACACACCGCACTTCACTTCACGCCGTTTCACTCTGTTCCGTTACAGCGGCGTCATATTCGCCAAGGCTGGAAGGCCGTCTGTCAAACCAGCGGAAAGATGCTGGATTGCCGGACGTAGACCGGCCAGGCAAGAATCAAAACGCCTAAGGTAAGTGGTATGATCCGCGAGCAGCGGCCACGATGAGGCTGCGACGGTTGAACGCTCTGATCGGTGGTATCGGCGTATTGTTTCCCCAAGGACGAGAGGCGTCACACATCACGCAAAAACCGCGTCATGTATTACAGAGACAAGAGCGTCGGGTTTTTTGCGTCCGGAAACGCATAATCAAGCCTGGGAGTGTGAGAGGCAGGAAAAAAAGAACTGCGCTTCAGGAATTATCAGTATTTACGGTTGACGATGTCAGGTCGATAGGTTACAAATTGTTGGAATATTTCAAACTTGGGTAAAGTTTAGTTAATTAGTGTGTTACAGATTTTCTGTGTAATGGGAAGGGCCGCATATGTCAATTACAATTTCATCTGACGGATTACGCAGATTCTGATTTTAATACAAAATAGGGACATGAAATCTACTGCCGGAGGGGATTTATGGAAGAATTCAAGAAGAAGGTGTTGGAGCATGTTGAACACATCAAGAATGTCGGGAACCATTGCACAACTGAGGAGACCACAAAGCAGGCATTGATACTGCCATTGCTTAACATCCTCGACTTCAACCCCTTCGATCCCCAAAAAGTCAAAGCCGAATATGGTGCCAATTTCCCAGGAGCAAAAGCTAGCGAGCGTGTAGACTATGCTCTCTTTTCAGGTGGCAGCCCAGTTATGTTCATCGAAGCCAAGCCCTACAACAATAAACTCACTAACCATGATGGACAGCTGTCCCGTTACTTCAATTCCATTCCAAGCGTCACCGTCGCAGCCATAACCAACGGAGTTGAATGGCGATTTTTCACTGATCTCAAACTACCCAACGTCATGGACACCACACCATTTCTTACAGTCAATTTTGATAAACTGGATGACACTGATATAGAGCAACTCGCCAAATTTCGTTATGATATGTTTAATCCTGACAAGCTTAAGTCCTTTGCGATAGAACGCAATAATCTTGATCTTTTCACTAGCACCATTGGAACCTGTTTGCGTGAGGTCGATCCGGAGTTTGTGCGATTCATTGCCAACAGGGCTATTCCCAGCTTGAAACTTACCGCCAAAGTTCTTGAAACCTTTACTCCGCTGGTCAAACAATCCTTGAAAGATGCTATCAGTGAAATGGTCGTAAGCGGGTTATCAACACCACACCCTGTTCTTACACTTACCCCAGCAACTGCGGCAAGCCAACCAGTTGCTACAGAAGAAATCCTTGAAACGGGCGACTCAGTAGATCCCACTAACCCCAAAATTGTATCAACAGCAGCCGAACGGAAGATCCTGGCGATCGTTAAAGAAATGTTGAGCGGCGTCATAAACGCGGATGAAATTATTGGCAAGGATACCGAAAGCTATTACAACGTGCTTTTTCAAGGCAAGACAAACCGCTGGCTTGTTAGCTACTATGGCGATAGAAAAAAAACCTTAGTATATTTCCCCATTGAACTTACGGAGCAGCATAAGGCAGGAATTAAAAGACGAGGGCTTGAGTTTGGCCCAAGCGGTAGCATCATACTCGACAAACCGGAAAGCATTATGCGGTTATCTGAAATTATATTCGATGCTTTGACGTATTGCCAGGATGATGAAAATTTCAAAAAAAAACGAGAAAATAAGGGAGAAACGTCAGAAGTGCAGGGCTAATTTGGACGCCGATGGTGGATCAACATTGCATGCCGATTGACCATGTGATATTGGAAGGATGTATTTTCAAGCCCACGTGTTACTAAAACGGGGGAGGTTCTCTGAACTGTAGCTGGCAGTTATATCTTTTGCAGTAAGAGATTGACGTTTTGGAATAGTGCCTCTATTATATTTAGCTGGAGATTATGACTATGAAAATGCCTATGCCCAAAAAACTCAAAAAAGAGCCACTAATTGATACTGTTTTTGAGCTTCGATTTACTAGCGTTCTTCCGGCCTCCAGTATTCTACCTGGCATTCTGTTTAACAAACTATCTGGTGCAAAAAACATTGAGAAACTACCAGCAGCGCAATTACCAGAACAACTAAGGTCTGCAGACCCTAACCTTCGATTTGCCCCTCTTACACGCATTGAATGTGGTAATTTTGTCTATTTAATAAGTGATCGTAGTTTGGCCGTAGCGTGTAAAATGCCATATCCTGGATGGACAGCATTTAAAGCTGCAATATTAGTTGCAATGAAACACCTTGAGACTGCTAAAATTGTTTCATCAGTTAATAGGTATGGACTTAAATATGTTGACCTGATCCCTTCAAAAAGTATGACTGATAAAGCTTCTCTAGTTAATTTAAGTCTTACTGTAGGAGAACATACTTTAAGAGGAGAAACATTTCAAATAAGGGTTGAGATACCTAAAAAAGATATTATTAATGTGGTGCAAATTGTCTCTAATGCTGAATTTAAACCATTTAACGCTACAAAGAAAGAAGGACTTATAATAGATATTGACTCTATAGTTAATGTAAAAGACTTAGACATGAAAAATATCTTGAAAGGGCTTTCAAAATCTTTAAGCATCTTGCATGATATAAACGTAAAGTTATTTTTCGATTGCTTGAAACCAGAAACTATTGCTGCACTGGAGCCAATCTATGAATAACTACCTAATAAAAGACTCATCCCAAACCGTAGGTTATTTAACTGCAAGCCTTATTGCGACAGCCTTATATGCATGCGTTCAGTTGCCACCAGTCAACAATGTAAATCCAACTAACATTAATTGTTCCACATATCATACGTTAGCTAGCCCTTCTACTTTTGACCAATATAGAAATATCTATTCAGGTGAATATATGTCCGACATTGATCCCTTTGTTGGCGAAATGTCTAATTTATATGAAAGACTGCTAACTCATCAGGAACGGCTTGAACCTGAATTTGAAACAGTTTTAAATGAGAATCTTTGGGAGCTGTATGAAAGTTGATGGGATTTGATATGGAAATCTCTGTTGAATCCATCGGAACCCAGATACCGTATTATTTGACTCAAAAATCGAAAGAGAACCTCGTACAAGCTCTTAAGAGTTTTCCTAATTTTTTCGATTATTATATTGATCTTTATCCGACAGATATTTTACAGGGTGATGGCTGGTCAAAATTAGAAGTTATCAGATTTGAAGACGGAGATCGTAAAGAGATTAAAGGTATTATTCTTTCTAATAGTTGTGATATTAGCGTTGAAAATAAGCGTGACCTCCCTCCCAAGATATCTTTTGCCCCAATAATAAAGCTGAGCAAATACGCTGAAATGTTAGTATCAAAAGGTTTCCTTCAGCAAAAAATTGATAGTCGGCTTCAATCTATCCGCGTCCAACAAACCAGTAATATGTTTTTTTTACCAAAAGGGGGGAAGCTAGAAGAGGATTATGTGGCTTTGTTAGATGATGTACACACTATGCCTTTCAAAGTTTTTGAGCCTAAAACAAGAGAGAAGCAATTTACTCTGAGCCAAGTTGGCTTTTATCTTTTCTTACTTAAGTTATCGGTTCATTTCTGCCGATTTCATGAAGAGATCGAACGTTAAACTATCCCCACCATTGTCTGATTTTTATATTACTGTTTATCTAATGTTTTATATAAATATCCTTGTCGTGTTTTGAATCCAGTTTTATTATTATAGAAATAATTCTTCAACGCCAGTACCCGGATTTGTCCGTGCCGTGGAGCCAGCAAGAGCATGAAGCTTTCACCAGACTTTCACTAATCCGTTATATTGAGGTAGATTTAAGTGGATTTTACTGGACTTTGGAAGGTGAGTATTTGTAGCTAAGTATTTGATAATGTTATTAATTGCAGACTTACTAGGCCGCCTTCGAATCTCGTTTCCCGCTCCATTCAAGTACTTGAAATGATTCATTTTTATTTTTAAAAAGTGCCTACTGACCCCAAACTGTCCCCATAAAACAGTAATTTTGACACTTTTTTGCCCGGTTTTATGAGAAAATCCACACCAAAATAACGAACAATTTCATCCATATCATCTTCCAGATCTTCCACGTAATCACCATACACTTGATACACCATCTGCTTGCTTGAATGCCCCATCAGGTTTACCAATTTCATCGGATTAATCCCGATTGTGAGCGCCCAGGCGCAGAGGCTATGCCGTGTACTGTACGGCGTCTTGTAGGCAATCTGTGATTCTTTCAGGGCTTTGCAGTACCGATTCATAGAGCTTCAGCTTGGATCGTGACGTAATAGTCGGCAGAACCCGTTTCATCCACTCCCTGGCATAGCCCTGACATCCTTGTCTACACCCCCTTGTCTACACCTGATGTAAGTGAGAAAAAACGGGTGAGACAATTGTCTCACCCGTTTTTATTTCATATGTTATTGATTATTTATGGCAGTCCTTGCACGTAATCGGACCCTTTTCATTCAAGTCATGACACGATATGCACATGGCATGCGCCACCTCTTTGCCCCAATCGTCAATTTTCCACTTGTTTGCCGCGTGGCAATGAAAGCATTCACTGCTCTGCAGATTCTGATGTTTCCTGTGCGTGAACGGTAACGGTGTCGAACCGTTCTTAAGAAGTATGGAGTCGGGTCCCGGATCCTGCGCATCCGAATTTATTGATGCCGCCACAAGAAAAACTGTCAACGCTACCATCAGACATACATTTTTCCTCATGATTACATTCCCCCCTGCATGCGGTTTCCACCAATAATAACCGCATATTGGGAATTGTCCAGTCCACGAGGAAAAAAAGGAAATTATCGGAAAAGATGAAACGTGCAATAATCCGGAGTCGGATCAGGCGGACAAGCTCTTAGTCGACGAAATCAAAGTCAGGCTTTTTATGGGCGGCAACCAGGGCGGCAACAACAACCGGATCAAACTGGTTTCCTGATTTAATCTGCACCTCATGCAATCCTTCGTTCCTGTCCATCAGGTCTTTATATGGCCGCTTTGAGGTTATGGCGTCATAGGCATCGGCAACACATAATACTCTGGCGAGAAACGGGATGGCATCGCCTGCCAGCCCGTCAGGATATCCCCGTCCGTCCATCCGCTCATGGTGACTCTTGATAATGGGCAGAAACTCTCTAAACTCCCTGATAGGAGATAAAATGGTTACGGCATTGGCCGGATGCAGCTTAATCAACTCAAACTCTTTTTCAGTAAGGGATTCAACCTTGTTGAGGATGTCATCGTACGTGCCTATTTTGCCGATATCATGTAACAGCGCAGAGATGCTTAGCTGATCGATCTCCTCCTCGCCTAACTTGAGTTCCCGTGCAATTTTAGAGCTGTAGTGCCTGACACGCAAAGAGTGCCCTTTGGTCCAGGTACTTTTCGCATCAAGGGCATTGACAAAGCTCAGTATCAGGTTGTCAACCAGCTCGATGAGCTCATTTTCGGCCAGTTTTTTAATGGTGCGCTCTTTTAGATATTTGCTCTTGTAGAGTACAAGCCTGCGGTTGACGACAAAACCGAATATTCCTGAGATGAGAGGCGAGAAAAAGATCAGCAGGGTCTGCAGCGAAGCTTGATTGTCACCAGTTGCGGTAATAAGCGCAAAGACATCCTGATTATACTGTACATAGCGGTAGTAAAGATAGCCGAGCAGAACTAGCCAACCGGAAAATGCGATCAGCAGAGGGACGCTATAATCAAAATCATCTTTGGTAATAAGTTTATTCATGTGTACCGCGGCCTGTTCATGCGTATCTGAAGACGGATAACAACGGCATGGTGGTACGTGTCTGCCCGGTCAGTTTACGTATCTATTTATGACAGTCTTTACACTTTACCGGTCCTTTGTCGTTAAGGTCATGGCACGATATACACATCGAGTGCGCAAGCTCTTTACCCCAGTTGTCCATCTTCCATTTGCCTTCCGCGTGGCACTGAAAACATTCACTGCTATTGAGATTCTGATGTTTCCTGTGCATGAATTGCAAGGGGTTGACACCGTTTTTCAGACTAATCGTCTCAGGCCCTAAATTTTGAAGGGCATCTGAATTTGATGATGCTGCAATGATACTAATAACCAGTGATAGCACCAGAATCGTGTGTCTGACCATGTTACGTGCCTCCCTACCAGTAAATTTATTGATCAGCCGCCCCGGCATCCTTACGAATCAGCTCGACAATCCGGGCATATAATTCGTCTCCGTCCTTACCGGCCACTTTTTTTTTGTCAACAACAGCTACCGGTTGATCCCGACAGACGCCGCACTGCTTGACACAGCTCTTTACCTTGATGTTCAGATCAGGAAATTCTTCCTCAAGTCTCCGAATAACTTTTCCTTTGCCCTTGTTATGTTCGCAGAAGCGGATCTTCATCGGCATCTGCTACACCGCCAGTGGTGAACCGACCGGGGCCACAAAGACTCGCTGCCCCATTTCTCCGTCGATCATCAGAATGCCGTACCCGTTGTCACCGACCATTTTGAGTTTGGCAATCAGGTCACGATCGTTATTTTCCTCTTCGATCTGTTCGGTGACAAACCATTGCAGGAAGATCTGCGTGGCGTGATCTTTCTCCTGAACAGCCTGTTCACTGAGATTGTTAATGCAGGAGGTAATCAATTGTTCGTGGAGGAGAGTCTTCTGCATCATATCAAGCAGTGATTTATATTTATTCGGCACTGCCTTGCCGGACGGCATTGAAATGACAATTCCCTGTTCTGCCAGATACGTATAAAATTTCATGAAGTGAATCATCTCTTCACGGTACTGCACAAAGAACCAGTTTGCGGCTCCTTTCAGTCCCATTTCATTAGCGCAGGATGACATGACGAGGTACAGGTGTGCAGAAAAAAGCTCAAGGTTCATATGGGTGTTAAGCGAGTCGGACATTTTTTTGCTGATCATGACAGTATTCCTCCCGGTTATTTTTCTTACACTATAGCGCAAAACAGGACTTTTTCAATCCAGAATAATGATGGGCAACTGAAGCGGCTCCGGGTGAATTATGCGGATACTTTTTTGCGCCTTGACAGCAGCAGTGCCGTGATGATTCCTATAATGAACATTGGCAGACTGAGCAGTTGACCCATGGAAAACATCCCGTAGAACAGGCCGATCTGGGTATCAGGCTGTCGATAGAATTCGACGATAAAACGGAACAGTCCATAACCGGCAATGGCGGCGCATGTTGTTACACCGCTTACGGTAGTTTTTCTTGAGACAAAACGCACAATAAAAAACAGTGCCAGCCCTTCCAGAAACGCTTCGTAAAGCTGTGATGGATGGCGGGAACTACCGTCACTGCCGGGGAAAATAATCCCCCAGGGGGCAGCTGTTATTCTGCCGTAGAGCTCTCCGTTGATGAAGTTGCCGATCCTTCCCAGTCCCAGGCCAACCGGTGCGCAGAGTGCCGCCATGTCAATCAACGCAAGAAACGGAATATTTTTTCGGCGTGCGTAGAGCAAAAAGGCCAGCATGACTCCCAGAAAACCGCCATGGAAAGACATCCCTCCTTCCCAGACGGCAAAGAGTTTAAGCGGGTTTGCCAGATAAAAGCCGAGGTTGTAAAACAGGATATATCCGGCACGCCCTCCCAGGACCACACCCAGGGCACCGTAAAAAACCAGATCGGCAGCGTTGTCTTTGGTCAGGGGGAGCTTTTTGCGAAGGACTTCGGAGCAGATAATGAAATATGTGGCGATAAAGGAGAGTACATACATCAGCCCGTACCAGCGGAACTGGAGCGGGCCGATGCTCAGGAAAACAGGATCAATATGAGGAAATTGCATGGCAGGGTCTGTTATACCCCGCAGCCGCAGTTGCGGGAGCAGGCGCCGTTTCTCATCTTGAGAGCTTTGATAAAAGTCGCTTCAGTTGCGGACTGAAGTTCGGCAACAACCGGAGCCGGTACCGGGGAATCAAGAGACAGAATGACCATCGCCTCCCCTTTTTTTGCACTGCGGCCGAGGTTCATCGAGGCGATGTTGATATCATGCAGTCCCATGATCGTACCGATTTTTCCGATCATGCCGGGGCGGTCTTCGTAGTTCAGTAGCAGCATATGTTCATCCGGGGCGAAGTCCATAGTGTAATCGCGCAGACGGATAATGCGCGGCTGCCCTTCAAAGAGAGTGCCGGCAATCAGTCGCCGTTTCCCCTGCCCATCAAGGGTAAGGGTGATGATATTGGAGAAACCATCAGACAGTGTGGATTTGTTCTCTTCAACGACAATCCCCATCTGCTCCGCTATCAGGGTGGCGTTGACCATATTGACGTCCTGGTCGACCTTGCGGTTGAGCAGTACCGAAAGACCGCATACGGCCAGCGGTGAACAGTCATAATGAGCAATCGCGCCGCTGAAACCGAAGGTGACCTTTTCAAGATTAGTGTCGACCAGCTGTACGCCGAAATCGCAGATAACACTCATCAGATTGAGGAACGGCCGCATCTGATCCATCAGAGCCATGTCGAAACGGGGGATATTAACGGCATTTTCGAGCGGTTTATCGTCCAGGTAATTGACGATCTCCTGCGAAACGTCAATGGCGACGTTTACCTGTGCTTCAAACGTATTGGCACCAAGATGCGGCGTAACAACCAGGTTCTTGTGAGCGATCAGCTGTTTGAGAATATCAGTAGCAGGAGGCTCCTCACTCCAGACATCAAATGCTCCGCCAACAACTTTGCCGCTGTTCAGGTTGTCCAGCATGGCCTGCTCATCAATTATGCCGCCACGCGCCACATTGAGGACTATGACACCGCTTTTCATCAATCCGAATTCGCGGCTTCCGATCATACCTTTTGTTTCTTCATTGAGAGGAGTGTGCACCGTGATAATGTCGCAGTTTTTATAAATCTCGTCATGGGACACCAGTTTGACTCCAAGGTCATGGGCGCGTTTGACGGAAATGTACGGATCACAGGCCAGTACCTCGCATTCAAATGCCTTCAGACGTGTCGCAACGCGGCCGCCGACTTTACCGATGCCGATGACTCCTGCAATTTTGTTTTTCAGCTCAATGCCGGTAAAGGGAGCCCGTTTCCATTCTCCCGATTTAAGACTGTTATTGGCGGTCGGAACGTTGCGACAGAATGAAAGCAGCAGCGCCAGGGTATGTTCCGCGGCACTATTAGTGTTGCCGAACGGGGCGTTGACAACGATCACCCCTTTTGAGCTTGCATAGTCAACATCGACATTGTCGATGCCGACTCCCGCCCGGGCGACCATCTTCAAGCGGGTGGCCGCATCCAGAAGCGCTTTGTCAACGGTCGTGCCGCTGCGGGTAATGATTATTTCATAGTTGCCAATGATCGCCAGCAACTCCTCTTTTTTGAGGCCGAGTTTTACGTCCAGCTGAATGCGGGGTTCCTGGGTCAGCAGTGCCAGGCCCTCCGCCGAAACTTCATCGGTTACAATTATTTTCATGACATGTTCTCCATATGTAGAGGGAATTGTGACTGTGTACAATAGTCCCGAAGAGAAAAAAATGCAAGCATGGCAGCCGTAAAAAGTGGTATACGTGTCCGCTATGAAACCTTTTAATATTGTCCTCATTGAGCCAGAAATTCCCCCCAACACCGGTAATATCGCCCGTTTATGTGCGGCGACCGGTTCCGTTCTCCATCTTGTCGGAAAGCTCGGATTCTCTCTTGATGACCGCTATCTCAAGCGTGCCGGTCTCGACTATTGGGAATTTGTATCTCTGATAAAATGGCCTGATCTGGAAACACTCCGTAATAGCGTACCGGAGGGTCGGTTCTTTTATTTGAGTACCAAGGTCAAGAGCAGTTATCTCGATGCAGGTTTTCGGCCGGGTGATTACATTGTTTTCGGCAAGGAGACCAAAGGGCTGCCGGAAGATCTGCTGCAAGCCAATCAGGAGACCTCATTCACCATTCCAATGCCATCGGGACACGTACGCAGTCTCAACCTGTCAACTTCGGCCGGAATCGTGCTGTATGAAGCGCTGCGTCAAAGTGGAATGCTTTCGTAATGCTGATCAGAGCGGTCATCTGGATGAGTCTGGCGCTGTTATTCTACACCTGGGCTGTTTTCAGCGGTCGCAGACAGGGATTGCACCCGAAACACCTGGTTATCTTCGGGATCGGCCTCGCGTGCGATTTTCTCGGTACTCACCAGATGAACATTGTTGCCCGGATGTACGGCAAAGCTCCCGAATGGCATAATATTACCGGAATTGCCTCACTGGCGGGAATGGGTTTCCATTTTATGCTGGCGTTGACAGCGTCACTGCTGCATCGCGCAGAAGCTGTCAACGTACTGTTTCATCGAGTCAGCCTGACGATCTACAGCTGCTGGCTGCTGGCGTTTGTCAGCGGAGCCGTTTCCGGTATGATGCGGATGAAAGGATGAATGAACAATGAACAGGAATTTTAAGGTAGCAATAGTGTTTGGGCTGAGGAGATTACGAATGCTTTAATTCTATCTTGTGTCAGGGACTGACTCTTTTTTGCTCATTTTCGGAAATGCCGTGAGATTGATGAAGTCTGCATAAAACCAATTGAATGATATACGCTAAAAGGGTATAGTTAATTATGGTTTTTATAGAAACTGCGTATTATACGCGAATCATTGCAGATTATCTTTCCGATGAAGAACAAGGAAAGTTGCAAGCTCAATTGATAGAACATCCTGACGAAGGCGATGTTATCAAGGGTTCTGGCGGCATTCGGAAGATACGCTGGGGAGCAAAGGGCAAAGGCAAGAGCGGTGGCGTTCGAGTGATTTACTATTGGCGAACAGCAAGAGGTCATATCTATCTGCTGAACATATACGCTAAGAACGAGGCAAGCGACCTGACAGAGAAGGAAAAGGAATATCTCAAGAAATTGGTGGAGGTATGGAACAGATGAAAAAAGAACGTAACCTTTTTGAAGAGCTGATACAGGGTATTGAAGACATTAACCAGCATCTTGCCGGCAAGATTACTCTGAAAACCTATAAAGTGGAACAAACGACCAAGCCGGAGGTAACACCGGCGCTTATCCGGGATACTCGGGAGCGGTTGAACCTGTCCCGTCCGGTGTTTGCACATGAGTTACATGTTTCTCCCCGGACGCTTGAAAAATGGGAGCAGGGACTGACAAAACCAAATGACCAAGCCGCCACGCTTATCATGCTGGTGCGGAAATATCCAGATACCCTGCAACGGATGAAGAAGCTGGCGGCATAGGCAGTGTCAAGGGGATTGGGTTTGCTTCGATGGTGGGAAGTGGATGAGTAAGGCCGCTTGTGCCGGTGTAGTGCGGGGGCAGCGGTCTTTTGTTTTTTGTCTCTTACGATTTGATTCTTTATAGACAATTGCTGTCCTAACTAATATTCATTGGTTGAAGAATAATCAGTTTTTCGACCGCAAATTTCTCCAAATTTGAAATTTGGAGAAGCGACCCTCGCTATAGCAACAGGGATGAGGAGCAGAGCTAATGATGGACACGGTTCAACATAAAATAGAACCTGCTTTTGATTTTTTGGTTTCTGAATCAAGCTATTTGCTTCATCAATGCCAGGCAGAAGTTTGCATCGGCAGCAATAAATACATAGGTGTTGGGGATGTTCGCCTGGACTTATCACCTCGCGCACGCATCCATAATGGGACAAGAGCAAATTATTTATGACAAAGCTGCATTACAGGATAATTACAAAGAACATCTTTCTCAAATGAGGCTTTTGGCCAAAAAACTTAAAACAGATCTAAAAACCGGATTGCCCGTTATTGATAAAAGTAGTGGTGGGCTTGAAGTGTCTGGATACCAAATTACCTCATTAGGTAGATTGCTCTTGCGCCGCGTGGGTCTTGCTCTAGAAGATTGATGTGTTAGTGTGCTGAATGGCAGTCTGAAATTTTAAGTAATTAGGAGTCTTTACACTAATAGGATTATAAAATGATTGCATCTATCATGCACCCATACCTGACCGCAGGCCTACCCGGCTGCGGCGGAACGATAAAGGAATCTCCTGAAGACTTCCATGTTGAAGAGATCCCATCCTATCTCCCCTGCGGTTCCGGAGAACACTGCTATCTGACCATCGAGAAGAGCGGCATCACCACGCTGGAGGCGATCCGGCGCATCGTGCAGAGCCTGAAGGTTCAGGAGCGTGATATCGGCTATGCCGGAATGAAGGATTCCGTAGGCGTTACCCGACAGACGATTTCCATACAGCGGCTCGCTCCCGAGAAGGCGCTTGCCCTGGAGCTGGACGGTGTCAGGGTCGTTTCGGCACAGCGTCACTCCAACAAGTTGAAGCTTGGGCATCTCAAGGGGAATCGTTTTCGTATCGTCATTCGGGGCGTTTCCGCCGAGGCTTCTCAGCTGGTCCCGGCCATTCTGGATATTCTCTCGAAACGCGGCGTTCCGAACTACTTCGGCTATCAGCGCTATGGCGCTCAAGGTAATTCGCATCTGATCGGCGCTGCAATGTTGCGCCGGGATTGGCGTGACTGTGTGGACCGGCTGATCGGCGAGCCGGATGCGGTGCGCGATGAGGCGTGGTCCGCCGCGATTAGCGCCTATCGACAGGGGGGACTGAGCGAAGCGCTCCGGCTTTTCCCGCGTCACTGTCGCAGCGAGCGTGATGTGCTGCAACGGCTGGTTGCCCGACCGGGAGAATATGAGAAAGCGTTTTCCGCTGTTCATCCCCGCCTGAAAAAACTGTACCTCTCGGCCGTACAATCTTTTCTGTTTGATCAGACTGTCGCACAGCGGATCACCGCCATTGACACGGTGATGACCGGTGATCTGGCCTGTAAGCATGCCAATGGCGCCTGTTTTCTTGTTGAAGATGCTGAAACGGAGCAGGGGAGGGCAGATGCGTTTGAAATATCGGCCAGCGGGCCGATGTTCGGTTGCAAAATGAAACATCCTGAAGGTTCGGCAGGGGAGCTTGAGCGAGAGATTCTGGAGACGGCGGGGATGTCTCTATCACAGTTTGACCTGCCGGGTGGTCTGCGCATGGAAGGTGAGCGGAGGCCGTTGCGGGTGCCTGCGGGTGATCTCTTCTGGAGCGTTTCCGGAGACTCTGTAACGATGGGGTTCGCTCTCCCGAAAGGGTCCTATGCGACTTCGCTGATCCGGGAGATTACCAAGACATTTTGACTATGCTTCTTATCGGTTCTGAAATTTCAATCTATAAAAAGCGTTTTAACACTGAGGCACAGAGTTCACAGAGGGTAAGCCTTAGATTCAAAAGCAGGTTAGATGGTTAAAGACAAATAATACAGTTCATATTCATAGTCCCGCCATTTTTGTTTAAGAACTTAATGCTTACTCTGCGTTCTCTGTGCCTCCGTGTTTTAAATGTCTGTTTTAGGCCCAATTATTTTCTGACGAAATCCGCTTTTGCAAACGAATATTCAAAGTTCATGTGATCGGTGTAGGTGCCGTTGAGTATGCCGACAACATCTTCTGTGAACACCAGTTCCTCATCGGTCGGGATGACATATACCTTGACCGGGGAGTCGTCGGTGGTAATCAGGGTTTCCCGCTTACGGGTCATCGCGCCTTTGTTGCGTTCGCGGTCAAGGATGATACCAATATGTTCAAGCCCCTCGATCGCTTTCTCGCGGATGGCAGCGCCCATTTCTCCGACACCGGCGGTGAAAATAACAGCGTCAAGTTTGCCGACTGCGGCCATGTAGGCACCGATGTATTTTTTTAAACGGTAGGATTCAATTTCGAGCGACAGTTGGCATCGTTTGTCGCCTGCATTGGCGTGTTCGATGACGTCGCGCCGGTCAGTAAAACGGCCAGTAATACCCAGTATGCCGCTTTTTTTGTTAAGAATGCTGTCAATCTCCCTGGCAGACAGATTGTCTTTCTGCATCATGAATGCAGGAATGGCCGGATCGATATCGCCGCAGCGGGTTCCCATGACCGCTCCTTCAAGCGGCGTAAGTCCCATAGAGGTATCCACTGAAATGCCATTTTTGATGGCGCAGTGTGAAACTCCGTTGCCAATGTGCATGGAGACAATGTTGGTGTCTTTCGATTCCTTGCCGAGCAGAGCCGCTGCGCGCTTCGATACATACAGATGAGAGGTGCCGTGAAAGCCGTAGCGACGCACCTGGTGCTTTTCGTACCATTCGTACGGGAGTGGATAGATGTAGGCATTCTCGGGCATTGTCTGATGAAAAGCGGTGTCAAAAATGGCAATATGCGGGACGGTTGGCATCAGGGCCTGGGCGGCCTCGATTCCTTCAATGTTGGGCGGATTATGGAGTGGAGCCAGGTGCTGCACTTCTTTAACGGCATTCAGCACATGTTCATCGATCATGACAGAACAGGTGAATTTTTCCCCGCCATGCACAACCCGATGCCCAACGGCATTTATCTCGTGGACACTTTTCAAGACACCATGAAACGGATCAGTAACCGTTTTAATGACCAGATCAATTGCTTCCTGATGATTGGCACAATCCAGTTCCTGATGATAATTCTCATGTCCGGGAACCTCATGAACGATATACGAGCCTCCAATAATAACCCGTTCTACCATTCCTTTGGCGACAACCTCCATTTTCTGCCAATCAAACAGCTGGTACTTTACTGATGAACTGCCGCAGTTTAACGCCATGATAATCATGTATGACCCCTTCAAAAAAATAATATTTTGTTATATTCTAAGTAAAAAAATAACATCGAAACTAAAATAACTAGCTGTAATAAAACCGTTTTTTATATATACACGGAACGCGAAATGAATTCAACAAAATATGTTTAGAAGGAATTGCCGGGGGGAAATTTCTTTGCTGGACATTTAAAAACCGGTATGGTACATCACACTCCTCTTTCCGTCAGGGAAGCTAATCTTACAAGGAGGTGAAATTGTGGCCCATACTATTACTGATGATTGCACAAACTGTGCAGCATGTGAGGACTCCTGTCCTGTAAATTCTATCAGCGAGCAGGGTGATAAGCGTGTTATCGACGCCGATACCTGTATCGACTGCGGAGCATGTGTAGATACCTGCCCCGTAAACGCTATCCATGCCTAGGCCCCGATAAACGGGATAAGTGAGTTAACGAAGTCATTTTCTACGAGAACCAGTGGCAGAAAATAACTTCTAACTCACTAATTGACATTGATTGCACACAGCAACAAAAAGCCCGTGGCAGCACGGGCTTTTTTGTTGCTCAATTCTGAACTATTACCTGGTCAGGCAGTTTTCGATTTTGGCAGATAACGTTCCTTCTCGCTGTAGATACAACCGCAGTACTGCTGGCGATACAGTCCCGACTCCTTTGAAAGCCGGATTCCCTCCTGCCACCCTGAGCGAAAGTCCTGATAATAAAAAGATACTCCGAATTCATTTCCCACCTGTTCACCAAGCAACTTGATTTCGTCATGCTTCTGATATCTGCTGTAGAGCAGTGAAGCGGTAAATGCGTCGAAGCCCCCCTCAAGTGCAGCCTGTGCAGCAGTCCGCAGTCGCGAGGAATAACAGTAGCTGCAGCGCTTCTCCGGTTCAGCGGCTACGTTCGCCAGAAATCCCTCCAGATCATAGTCATCACGCATGATCAACGGCATTCTATTCTGCTCTGCCATGAGAATTGCAGTATCCCGACGTTGGGCATATTCCTGATAGGGATGAATATTGTGATTATAGAAAAAACCGGTCACCTGGTGACCCGCCGCCCGCAGTTGCTGCAGCGGGAAAACAGCGCAGGGGCCGCAGCAGGTGTGAAGCAGGATGCGCATCAGAGGTTCCCCAACAGATGTCCCATCTTTTCGCGTTTCGTTTCAAGGTAATCCCGGTTTGTGTCAGTCGGCTCCGCTTCTATTGAGACCCGCTCGATAATGTCAATGCCATACCCCTGAAGGCCGATCAGTTTTTTCGGGTTATTGGTCAGTAGGCGTATCTTGGTGATACCGAGTGCCAGAAGAATCTGGGCACCGATCCCGTACTCGCGCAGATCCGCTTTGAAGCCCAGTTCCAGATTTGCTTCCACCGTGTCACGGCCGTTATCCTGCAGTTCATATGCTTTCAGTTTGTTGACCAGACCGATGCCCCGCCCCTCCTGACGCATGTACAGAATGACTCCGCACCCTTCGCCGGCAATCTGTTCCATGGCGCGATGCAGCTGTTCACCGCAGTCACAGCGCTGACTGCCGAGTACATCTCCGGTCAGGCATTCCGAATGCACCCGAACCAGTACCGGGTGATCTTTTTTCAGTTCCCCCTTGACCAGAGCGATATGCTCAAGTTTGTCGATATCGTTTTCAAAGCCGATAGCCCGCCATTCTCCACCGAACGAGGAGGGAAGACGTGCCTCAGCGACAGTGCGCACCAGTCGCTCGTTCTTGAGTCGGTAGGCGACCAGATCAGCAATTGTACAGATTTTAATGGCGTGCTCTTTTGCAAATTTTTTCAGTTCCGGCATTCGGGCCATGGTGCCGTCGTCATTCATGATTTCGCAGATAACTCCGGCCGGTTTCAGTCCGGCAAGGCGCGCCAGATCGACTGAACCTTCGGTCTGGCCAAGTCGCACGAGTACGCCACCTTTGCGGGATCTGAGCGGAAATATGTGACCGGGACTGACCAGATCCCTGGCGCTGGCGTTGTCAGCTACGGCGGTAACAATCGTAAGTGCCCGATCGGCAGCCGATATGCCGGTGGTCACGCCATGTTTGGCCTCAATTGATACCGTAAATGCGGTTTCAAAGGGGGAGGTGTTGTCGCGCACCATCGGCCGTAATCCCAGTTCATCGCATTTTTCCGGAGTCAGAGTCAGGCAGATCAGTCCGCGTCCGTATTTTGCCATGAAATTGATATTTTCCGGAGTGGCCGCTTCAGCGGCAAGGGTCAGATCTCCTTCGTTTTCACGGTCCTCATCATCCACAAGAATAACCATTTTCCCCTGACGGATGTCTTCAATCGCTTCTTCTATAGTTGCTACGGACATGGTTCACCTTTCCTGTTAAATAAAGCCGTTTTCTGCGAGTGTTTTCATGCTTACGCCGCCCCCTGACTTCCAGGGGTGCGTCAGTCGTTCCACATACTTTCCGATAATGTCGGTTTCAATGTTAACTTTATTGCCGACCCTGAGTTCGCCAAGCGTGGTTGTTTTGAATGTATGCGGAATAATATTCACCGAAAAGCCATCCTGAGTGACAGCATTGACCGTCAGGCTGATACCGTCAATCGTTACGGAACCTTTCTCCACCAGGTAGCGGGCATGTTCCGTCGGTAGAGCGAACTGCAGCAGGTGATTGCCGGATCGGCTTTCAGAACGGGCCAGGAATCCCTCGCAGTCGACGTGGCCGCTGACAATATGCCCACCAAGACGGTCACCAAGTCTGAGTGCACGTTCCAGATTAACACGACTGTCGGCGGAAAGTTTTCCGACCGTCGTTCGTGAAAGGCTTTCGGGAGAAACGTCAAAGGTCAGGGTGCTGATGCTCTTTGCAGTTACCGTCAGGCATGCTCCGTTGACGGCAACAGAATCACCGACAGCGATATCTTTTATCGGCAGAGCGGTATCTACGACCAGTATTCCAGCTCCCCCCTGACGGTGAAAGGAGGCCACCCGGCCGATATCTTCAATCAGTCCAGTAAACATACATTCTCCGGGCGCGCTGTCACCATCATATCAGAACCAACACGGCGTATGTTGAGATCCTGAAACTTGATGGAACGGGCCATATCGGTGGTGCCGGTGATGGCGAACGGAGAAAATCCGTCGCTGCCGATCACTTTTGGTGCATAAAAGAATACACATTCATCAATCAGGCCGTGCCTGAGAGCTTCTCCGGCAAGATGGCTCCCCCCCTCAAGCAGGAGGGAATGGATGCCGAGTTTACCAAGTCTGTTCCAGAGGTCATACAGCTGCACCCTGTTGTTTTCCGAGCTGCAGACCAACAGGGTGGCGCCGTTTTTCTGATAACGGGCATGCACCGCAGGGTCTGTTTCTATGGTGGCAATGACCGTTCCCCGGGCCATTTGAACGCTTAACACCGCGACGCTCTCCGGGGTGCGCAAGTGGCTGTCGACGATGATCCTGAGCGGGTTGCGTCCCGTGACGTGCCGGACAGTCAGCTGCGGGTCATCTGCGATAATGGTATCAACACCGACCATGACAGCATCACTATCCGCCCGCATACGATGTACAATTCTGCGCGAGGCCTCGCAGCTGATCCAGCGTGATTCGCCCGTGACGCTTGCTATCTTGCCGTCCAGTGTCATGGCGCATTTATAGGTGACGTACGGATGTCCGGTCGTAATAAATTTCAGGAAGGGGCGATTGATCGCCCGACATTCCTTCTCCAGAACATCACATACAGTCTCTATTCCGGCCTGCTGCAATGCCTGCAAGCCGCCGCCGTTTACCTGCGGATTGGGGTCGCGCATGCCGGCGATAACACGTCTGACTCCCGCCTTGATAAGTGCCTCACAGCAGGGGGGAGTCTTTCCGGTGTGACAGCAGGGCTCAAGAGTCACGTACACGTCTGACCCTCTGGCTGCATTTCCGGCGCTCTGTAACGCGTGGATTTCGGCGTGAGGTCCGCCCGCTTTTTTGTGCCACCCTTCACCGATAACCACACCATCTTTGACAACAACACAACCGACCGCAGGATTCGGGCGCGTTTTCCCGACCCCTTTTTTTGCCAGCGTAATGGCACGTTTCATATGTTTTGCGTCGATGGAGGTCATGTACGCTCTTAAATAAAAGAAATTTTGAATTTTGAATTTTGGATTGAAATTCAACATCCAGAATCCAACATCCAGAATTTGTTACTTTTTGAGTAGATCCTGCAACTCCTGCATGAATTCCCCGATGTCACGGAATGAGCGGTACACTGAAGCAAAGCGTACATAGGCCACTTCATCCAAAGCATGCAGCTCATTCATGACCCACTCGCCGATAGTCGTGGTTGAAATTTCCCGTTCGGTCGATTCCTGCAGACGGGTCTCAAGTCGGTCAACCAGCAGTTCGATGTCGGCTTTGGAGATCGGTCGCTTTTCACATGCCTTGACGATGCCGTTGATTATCTTCATACGGTCAAACTGTTCGCGCCGTCCATCTTTCTTGCAGACCTGGGGAAGAATCTCTTCAATTCGCTCGTGAGTAGTAAAGCGCTTTGCACACTGTTCACATTCACGGCGACGGCGAATCGCAGAGCCTCCTTTGTCAGGGCGGGAATCAACGACCTTGCTGTCCAGATTGTTGCAAAACGGACATTTCATTCGGTTTCACCCGTGCCTTCTGCAGCAAAATGTACTACCTGAATAGCAGCCTCAGCGATCATTTCGCGGGCCAGTTCATCGGCATATCCTTCGTCGTAAATCACGGTGGTTATGCCCGCGTTGATAATCATTTTTGTGCAGATGATGCAAGGCATAGTGGTACAGTACAAAGTAGAACCGTCGATGCTGGTGCCGTGTTTGGCGGCCTGGATGATTGCGTTCTGCTCGGCATGAAGACCTCGGCAGAGTTCATGGCGTTCACCTGATGGAACCTTGAGTTTTTCGCGGAGGCAGCCGACCGCTTCACAGTGGGTAATCCCTGACGGAACACCGTTGTAACCGGTGGCCAGGATGTTGCGATCCTTAACCAGTAATGCCCCCACCTGCCGTCGCATGCAGGATGAACGGGTGGCAACCAGGCGGGTTATGTCCATGAAATACTGATCCCAGGAGGGGCGATGCATAACCGGGGCTTCCTTCCTTTGTGCTGATATGTCCGACAAAGTACCTTATACCAATTCCAAATCAAAGCGCAATCTTCGTTGGCTCGTCTTCGGCTCCTCAACGTACTATCTGTACGCTTCGTCGCCTCAATCCTCACCCCCTTGATATCATCTTTGATTTAAAATTGGAATTACTCTGCAGGTCAGGTCAATATTGTTGCCGCTTTTTCAACGTAATTCCATGTAAAGGGCTGGTTTGTCTGTCGTCAACACCATGGTATGCCACCGCTTATTACCTCAAAAAAGGCCCCGCGTTCGCATCTTGACACCCTTTCACTTTTGCGGTAACTTGTCACGTCCTACCACTGGACACCTGACGTTTTCGTCATTATTCCGAGATTTAAAAGGTTCTCCAGCATGAAAATTACAGCGGTAATCCCTGCCCGTTATGCATCGGTACGTTTTCCCGGTAAGGCTTTGGCGGAAATTGGCGGCCGTCCGATGATCCAGCATGTGTACCAGCGTACTGCCCAGTCAAAGCTGGTGGATCGGGTTATTGTGGCAACTGATGACTCACGCATTGCTGATGCGGTCAGTGCCTTCGGCGGAGAAGTTGTCATGACCTCCGCCGGTCATGAAACCGGCACCGACCGCCTGGCAGAGGTTGCTACCGGTCTTGATTCGGATATAATCGTCAATGTGCAGGGTGATGAGCCGCTGATTGACCCGGCTATAATCGACCTGGCACTACAGCCGTTCCTTGAAGAGGACGACCTGCAGATGAGTACCGTCAAGACGCGCATCAAATGCCTGCATGACTTCCTGTCTCCCAATGTGGTCAAAGTGGTGACCGATCATCGTGGCAATGCCCTCTATTTCTCCCGTTCGCCGCTCCCGTTTTTTCGCGATAAATGGAAAGATCTCAAGGATGAATCGTTTTGTTGCGGTAAGCTGCTCTGTTTCAAACATGTCGGCCTGTATGTCTATCGCCGTGATTTTCTGCTGAAATTTGCCTCAATGCCTGCGACGTTTCTGGAAATATCCGAGAAGCTCGAGCAGTTGCGTGCCATTGAGAATGGCGTAAAAATACGGGTGGTTGAAACCGAATTCGAGTCGATTGGAGTCGACACGCCTGATGATCTGCTTAAAGTACAGGAGCAGTATCGTAAACTTCATCTATAGGACATATTTTTTATCGAATGATATTCAGGAGCATTTGCCATGAAAACCAAGTTTATATTTATCACCGGAGGCGTTGTCTCATCGATCGGTAAGGGTCTGGCAGCCGCTTCAATAGGAGCTTTGCTGGAAGCGCGCGGGTTGCGGGTAACGATGCAGAAGCTTGATCCTTATATCAACGTTGATCCCGGTACTATGTCACCCTTCCAGCATGGCGAAGTTTTTGTTACCGATGATGGCGCCGAGACCGATCTTGACCTGGGGCATTACGAGCGTTTTACAAGTGCGGTTCTCTCTAAAAAAAGTAATTTTACCACCGGACAGGTCTATTTTTCTGTCATTACGAAAGAACGTCGCGGCGATTATCTTGGGGGAACGGTTCAGGTTATTCCGCATATAACCGATGAGATCAAACTCAAAATCATCGAAAACGCCCAGGGCGCAGATGTGGCGATTGTTGAAGTAGGGGGTACAGTCGGTGACATCGAATCGCTGCCGTTTCTGGAAGCAATCCGCCAGTTCCGCTTTGATCGGGGGCCGGGGAATGCGTTGTATGTTCACGTTACGCTGGTGCCCTACATCCGTACTGCCGGAGAGTTGAAGACCAAACCGACTCAGCACTCGGTTATGGAGCTTCGTAAAATCGGCATCCAGCCGGACATTCTGCTTTGTCGCTGCGAGCGAGACCTTCCGGATGACATGAAGAAAAAGATCTCACTATTCTGTAATGTTGGTGAAAAGGATGTTATTCCGGTTGTTGATTCTGAACATATTTATGCCGTGCCGCAGGCACTTAACAAGGAGCATCTGGATGATCAGATTGTCGAAAAACTGAATATCTGGACCAAAGCACCTGATTTGACCAAATGGCAGGATGTCGTAGAAAAACTGCGGCATCCAAGTAATGGTGAAGTGCGTATTGCAATAGTCGGTAAATATGTCGATCTGACCGAATCCTACAAATCACTCTCTGAAGCGCTGACCCATGGTGGTATCGGTAATGATTGCCGGGTTTCCGTGAAATATCTGGATGCTGAGAAGATTGAACGTGACGGTGCTGACGGGCATTTTGATGATGTGGACGGAATTCTCGTTCCCGGCGGTTTTGGAGAGCGCGGCACGGAAGGGAAGGTCATGGCGATCGAGTATGCCCGCACACGGAAAATTCCTTTCTTCGGAATATGTCTCGGGATGCAGATGGCTGTCATAGAGTTTGCACGTAATGTCTGCGGTATTACGGAGGCCTGTTCAAGCGAATTCCGCCATGAAGGGGGAGAGGCGCTGATCCATCTGATGGAGGAACAGAAAACAGTCAGTAAAAAGGGGGGCACCATGCGACTCGGGGCCTTTCCCTGTTCCATCACCAAGGGAACTCTTGCCCATACCGCCTATAACGAAACAGATATTTCAGAACGCCACCGCCATCGCTATGAGTTCAATAACGTGTATCGTGATGTGTTGACGAAGAAGGGTCTTGTCCTGTCGGGTGTGTATAAGGACAAGGACCTGGTTGAGGTTGTTGAAATTGCCGACCACCCCTGGTTCCTCGCATGCCAGTTCCATCCTGAGTTCAAATCCAAGCCTCTGGTTCCGCATCCGCTGTTCCGGGCATTTATCGGCGCCGCATTGGCACAGCGAGACAAGAGGTAGGTCATGACCAGAGAAATTATTGCCGGAAATGTAAAAATCGGCGGTAACCGTCCGCTGGTCCTGATCGCCGGGCCGTGCGTAATTGAGAATGAAACCGCAACCATGCGGCACGCCGAACGGTTGATGGCGATCTGCAACGGTCTGTCAATCCCCTTGATTTTCAAAGCTTCCTACGACAAGGCCAACCGTACCTCAATCAATGCCTATCGCGGGCCGGGACTGAAAGAGGGCCTGGCAATTTTACGCAAGGTCAAGGAAGCGCTTGGTGTGCCGGTGATCTCGGATGTTCACTCCATCGAGCAGATCAAACCGGCAGCCGAGGTGCTTGATATCCTGCAGATCCCGGCTTTTCTCTGTCGCCAGACCGATCTGTTGATCGCTGCGGCTCAGAGCGGTCGGATTATCAATGTCAAAAAAGGGCAGTTTCTGGCTCCGTGGGATATGAAAAATGTCGCCGGTAAAATCGCCGCAAGCGGCAATGAGAATATCATCCTGACTGAACGCGGTGCTTCCTTCGGCTATAATAATCTGGTCGTGGATATGCGCAGTTTTCCGGTCATGCGGGCCACCGGGTATCCGGTGGTGTTTGACGCAACTCACAGTGTGCAGCTTCCTGGTGGTCAGGGGGATAGTTCGGGCGGTCAGCGCGAGTTTGTCGAGTATCTGTCACGGGCGGCGGTTGCCACCGGGATTGATGGCATTTTTATGGAAGTGCATGAGGATCCTGACAAGGCGCTCTGTGACGGTCCTAATTCGATCCCGCTGATTGAACTTCCCGCCCTGCTTAAGACCCTGAAGGCACTTGATTTTGTCGTTAAGCAGAGACCATCCGTATGAATATGATTGTAGAGGCACGCCGGGTAATCCGGATTGAAGCGCTTGCCCTGTCAGCAATGGCGGACCGCATAGACGCTTCGTTCGAACAGGCAATTGATCTGATATTGACAAGCCCGGGACGGGTGATTGTCAGCGGGATGGGCAAATCAGGTCTGGTCGGCCAGAAGATTGCCTCAACCATGGCTTCCACCGGTACCCCTGCTTTCTTTCTGCATCCGGCAGAAGGGATCCACGGTGATCTCGGCATGGTCATGAAGGGTGATGTTGTCATTGCCATTTCAAACAGTGGTGAAACGGAAGAAATCCTGAGAATACTTCCCTCAATCAAACGTCTCGGTGCCCATCTGGTTGCCATGAGCGGCAATCCGGCATCAAACCTGGCACGTCTGAGTGATGTCTTTCTGGACGTTTCCGTCTCTGAGGAGGCCTGCCCGCTCGGCCTCGCTCCCACCGCCTCCACCACTGCCACGCTGGCAATGGGTGACGCACTTGCCGTGGCGCTGCTGGGACGGCGCGGTTTCAAGGCGGAAGATTTTGCGATCTTTCATCCCGGCGGGTCACTGGGTAAAAAACTGATTACACGGGTTGAAGACCTGATGCATACCGGCGAAGCGATTCCCCTGGTTCAGGAGGATACCTTGATGAAAGAAGCCCTGTTCGTAATCACCGCCAAAGGTCTTGGAGTAGCCGGTGTCTGCGATGCACACGGCGCGCTGAAAGGCGTCATTACGGATGGGGACCTGCGCCGGTCGCTTGAAAAGGGTTTCGACATTCTCAATCAACGCGCCTCGGAAATTATGAAACATGGGCCGCTGCGTATAAAACGCTCGGAGCTTGCCGCAGCTGCACTGCAGGTTATGGAGCAGCGTGCCATTACCTCGTTATTTGTGTTCGAAAACGATCAGATTTCATCTCCGTGCGGCATCATTCATCTGCATGATATCCTCAAAGCAGGTATTGCCTGATGTATGACAAGCTTTCAGACATTCGATTGCTTTTGCTTGACGTCGATGGTGTTATGACTGATGGAGGCATTATTTACGATGGTAACGGCCTCGAAACCAAAGTATTTAATGTCAAGGACGGTCACGGCATCAAAATGCTGCAGCGATATGGAATAGAGGTTGGCATCATTACCGGTCGCACCTCACTGGTTGTCGAAATCAGAGCCAGAGAGTTGGGGATCGATCTGGTGTATCAGGGTGCTCTGAAAAAACTTGAAAGTTATGAAGATATAAAACAGAAAACCGGACTTCTTGACAGTCAGATTGCCTATGTTGGAGATGATGTTATTGATGTCCCGGTTATGCGTCGTGTGATTTTTGCCGCCGCTCCTGCAGATGCTCTGATTGAAGCCCGCACTGTCGCACACTATGTAACCTCCAGTGTCGGCGGACGGGGCGCGGTACGCGAAGTATGTGATCTGATTCTCAAAGGGCGGGGGTTTTGGAATGAGGTTGCCGCCCGCTACGAGCTTTAGGACGTATCTAATACAAACTCTGTGCCAAATACATCAAAACTGCCACGTTATGCTGGACAGTCCTGCTCCCCGATGATATAGTTCCTCCCTATTATGGTATCGCCTGCTTATATCAAGCCGTTACTGGCGCTTCTCGTTGTGGCGGCGATTATCGGCATCGCAACCGTCGTTCTCCGGAATGATTCTTCTGAATCAGCACCGGCACATTCGGCTAATCAACCGCTTCCCCACAATATTGATGTTGTCCTGAAAAAAGCCCGTTTCTCAGAAATTCAGGATGGTCTTGTTGTGTGGGAACTTGATGCTGAACAGGCCGATTATGATAAAAAAGGTGACACGGCCTACCTCTCGGATATCAGGATGGTATTTCCACATGCCAAGTCGCATGGCGCAGTAACGGTTACCGCTGACTATGGTGAGTATTCCACCTCGACGAAAAATATCCGGCTTAACGGCCATGTTCATGCGGTGACCGAAGCTGGAGCACGTTTTACCACCAGCTCGATTATATATACTGGCGCAACGGATCAATTTTCAACGACATATCCGGTAGTCTTCCGGCAACAGAGATTACTGCTTAATGCCGTAGGAATGGATTTTGGCGTAGAAAATCAGCAGGCCCGTTTTTATTCCCTGGTCGATGCAGCCGTTCGTATGAAATAATTTTCTGTTGAGTGTGGGTAATGAGTGTTCAACATGTGTAACAAGACAAATAAATGGGTACGGTTTGTTCGGGCTGGTATTACTATGATGAAATTCTGTATCCTTTACTTGACGATAACCTGCCTGTGCTTCCCGTGTTCAGCATCTGCTGCTCTGTCTGCGACTCCGGCTCCGGCTCACAAGGAACGTTCACGCCTGCCGATTACTGTTAAATCAAACGAGATGACCGCAGACAACAAAGCGAGAACGGCGACTTTTCTCGGCAAGGTTGTTGCCAAGCAGGGCGACTTAACCATATTTTCTGATAAGCTCATTGTAAACTATGCCGAGATAAACGGTGAAGTGGACAAGGTTGAAGCGTACGGAAATGTACGGATTGTCCAGCTGAATAAAACCGGATTTTCTGATCAGGCGGTGTATGAAACCGGCGCCGGCCGTATCGTTTTGACCGGGTCTCCCCGGGTTGTCCAGGGAGGAGACAGCATCACCGGAAAAGTAATTACCTATTTTGTAGATGATGACAAAAGTGACGTATCAAGCGACGGCGATCCGAAGGCGCGTGTCGAAGCGATTATTAATCCGCCTGCGAGGAAGAATGATGCCGGAAGTCGTTAACTCTTCCCGGCTCTGGACAAGAGCCCTCAAAAAAAGCTACGGCAGTCGACAGGTGGTCGGCGGCGTTGATATTGCGATCACATCAGGGTCGGTTATCGGGCTGTTGGGACCAAACGGTGCGGGTAAAACCACAACCTTTTATATGGTGGTCGGATTAGCGCAACCGGATGGCGGCCAGGTGTTTCTGGGTGATGAAGAGATAACCGGGCTTCCCATGTATCAGCGGGCGCGACGTGGCATCAGCTACCTTCCTCAGGAAGCATCAGTTTTTCGCAAGCTCTCTGTTGCCGATAATCTGATGGCAATTATTGAAACGGTTGAGTCTGATAAACGCCGTGGCCGGGAAAGAATGGAACAGCTGCTGGAGGAGTTTTCCATCAGTCACATTGCTTCATCCAAGGGGTATGCGCTGTCAGGCGGTGAACGGCGTCGGGTTGAAATTGCCCGGGCACTGATCACAAACCCTTCCTTCATTCTCCTTGACGAGCCGTTCGCCGGAATTGATCCAATTGCTGTTGCTGATATTCAAGGATTGATCGTATCTCTCAAAAACAAAAATATCGGTGTGCTAATTTCAGATCATAATGTCCGGGAGACCCTGGGAGTTTGTGATTCTGCATATATTTTGAGCAGTGGTGTTGTGCTTGAATATGGCACTCCAAACGAGATAGCAACGAGCAAAAAAGCTCAGGAAATTTATCTGGGTAAAGACTTCCGGCTGTAATGCATAGATAGGGCGCAAGCATTGCGCCCCTACAGTGCCATTTTTATATTACGTTCGAGGATACTGTTTCATGGCAATGGAGATGCGCCAACAACTGAAAATGTCCCAGCAACTGGTGATGACTCCTCAGTTGCAGCAGGCTATCAAGCTGCTTCAGTTAACGCGTCTTGAACTCCAGGACCTGGTCGTTCAGGAGCTTGAAGAGAATCCCCTTCTTGAAGAAGCCACTGAAATGGACGAGATCTCCGAACCTGATACCCTGGAAGTCGCGGAATTGGAGCCTGAACCGGTGCAGGACACGGCCGACTTCCATGAAGTGGAAACCGGCGAAGAGACTCTGCGGGACTGGGACAGCTATATTGATGGTTACAACTACAGCTCCGGGGAGCAGCAGTATGGCGGGGAGGATGAACGCCCTTCCTTTGAAAACCTGCTGACAAAAAAAGGTACTCTGATCGATCACCTTTTGTGGCAGCTCCATATGGGACAGTATTCTGAAATGGATGTTCGTGTCGGTGAAGTGATCATCGGCAACGTTGATGATTACGGCTATCTGCGGGCATCTCTGCAGGAAATTGCTGTGGCTTCGTCTGCAACCGAAGAAGATGTGCTTGATGTACTTGAATGCATTCAGGAATTTGATCCCCCCGGCGTTGCGGCGCGTGATCTGCGTGAGTGCCTGCTGATACAGGCCAGAAGTCTGGGCATGAAGGGGAGTATTGTCGAAAGGATTCTGCAGAATCATCTCGGCGATCTGGAAAAACGTAACTACAAACAGATTGTCCGGGTTTTGAAAGTTGACATGAATCAGGTGCTGATGGCCTCCCGGATTATTTCCGGATTTGATCCCCGCCCCGGGTCAACATTCAGTACTGAAGACGTGCATTATATTTCGCCCGATATTTTTGTGCATAAAGTGGGAGACGATTATGTCGTCATGCTCAATGAGGACGGATTGCCCAGCTTGAAAGTCAGTACGCAGTATGCAGATGTTCGCGGAAATGGTACAATCGACTCCCAGACCGAACAATATATCAGTGACAAGATGCGTTCAGCGGCCTGGCTGATCAAAAGTATCCAGCAGCGGCAGCGTACCATCTACAAGGTTGCAAAAAGTATCATCCGGTTTCAACGCGAATATTTTGATCGTGGCATAGAGTACCTGCGCCCTCTGGTGCTGAGAGATATTGCCGAAGATATTGGTATGCATGAGTCAACGATCAGCCGGGTTACCACCAACAAATACATGCAGACACCGCAGGGCTTGCTGGAACTGAAATACTTCTTTAACAGCGGTCTTTCTACAAGCGAAGGAGATTTTGTCGCCTCAGAGAGTGTAAAAAACAGAATTAAAGAGATAATCATAAAAGAGAATTCCCAAAAACCGCTTTCCGATCAGAAAATTGCCGAGATGCTTACGAGTGAGACGGTTAATATTGCCCGCCGTACCGTAACCAAGTACCGGGAAATGCTTAATCTGGGCTCATCTTCTGAACGAAAGAGACATTTTTGACGAACTGATTTCCCGGTTTCGTCTACATCACAACACCAATCACACAGGAGGATTGTATGCAGGTAACTACCACATTCAGACACATGGAACAGAGCGAAGCCCTTAAGGCGTATGCTGAAGAAAAACTTGAGCGGGTCACAAAGTATATCGACAGCCCGATTAACGCACAGGTCTACTTTTCCGTAGAAAAGAAAATCCGGCACATTGTTGAAATCGTCGTTAATTCCAAAGGTATCAGCACCAAGGCCTCCGAGGCAACACACGACATGTATGCCGCAATCGATGCGGTCATCGACAAAATTGAACGCCAGCTTGTCCGTTACAAGGAAAAGATTAAAGCCCATAAGCCGAACGGGGACGAGCATGGCCGTCAGCTTTCAAAAAGGATTTTTGAAGCCGAGAGTATTGATGCTGCCTCTGATTCAGTCGTTATCAAAACGACCACTGAGACCGCCAAGCCTATGTCGGTAGAGGAAGCGGTCATGCAGATGGATTTACTTCATAAGGATTTTATTGTGTTCACCGATGCCGACAGCAACGATATTAATGTCCTGTACCGTCGTAAGGACGGGAATTTCGGCCTGATTGAGCCGCAGCGCGCCTAGCTCGACAGAACTATCATGGACGGCATTTCTCTCTCGATACAAGACCTTCTGGACGATAATGAATATGGTCTCGGCTTGTCACTTCTGACCGGCAAGCAGGGGCTCTCCCGTCGTGTCTCCAGCTCACGCATTCAAAAACCGGGGTTGGCTCTGGCCGGTTATACCGAACACCTGCATCCGGACCGGGTGCAGGTGCTCGGTAACACCGAAATTTCATACATCCAGCAGATTGACAACCGGGTTGCTGCAGAGAATCTGGCTGCTCTCTGCAGTTTCCCCATATCCTGCTTCATCATTACCAAAAATCTGCGCCCGCCACAACTCCTGCTCGATCTGGCGGATACCCATGCAATTCCGGTACTTGCAACCGCCCATCAATCATCGACGTTCATATCACTGATAACAAAATTCCTTGAGGAACGACTGATTCCGACGACTCATCTGCATGGAGTGCTGATGGATGTGCTGGGTGTCGGAGTTCTTCTCACCGGAAAAAGCGGTATCGGCAAGAGTGAATGTGCTCTTGATCTTGTCATTCGAGGACATCGCCTGGTGGCAGACGACATGGTGTTCATCAAGAAGAAAATGCCGGCAGTGCTGATCGGTCAGGCTGATGAGTCGCTTCAGTTTTTAATGGAGATTCGTGGCCTTGGTATCATCAACATCAAGGATCTTTACGGGGTCTCGGCAATCCGTGACAAGAAAATTGTGGATATGCAGCTGGAGCTGGTTGAGTGGGATGAATTGCAGGAGTATGATCGACTGGGAGTGGATGAACGTACGGTGACGATTCTCGGTGTTGAGATACCGCACATCATCATTCCTGTTCGTCCCGGACGCAATCTGGGGTCAATTATCGAGGTGGCAGCGCGGAATAATCTGCTGAAAGGGATGGGGTATCATTCGGCCCGTGATTTTCAGGAACGGCTTCTGGCCCGTATTGAAGCCAGACCGCTCGGGGATGAGGTAGAGTAGCCCATGCGTATTATCGTCATCACCGGCATGTCCGGCTCCGGAAAATCTACTGCGGTCAGAGCCCTGGAAGACGAAGGGTATTACTGCATTGATAACCTGCCGATACGCCTGTTCAAGCGCTTTGTTGATTTAATCGTCAAATCGGATGAGTCGTTCAAGGGAATAGTGCTGGTAGCCGATATCCGTGGTCGGGAGTTTTTCAAAGGATATGAAAGTGCGTTTCACAAGATCACCGAACTCGGTCATACCGTAGAAATATATTTCTTTGATGCTTTGGATGACGTCCTGTTGCGGCGTTTTTCCGAGACGCGTCGGCGCCATCCTGTCGATGACACCTGTACGGTTGCCGAAGGTATCCGCATTGAACGCGACCGTCTGGGCGGTTTGCGACAGATGGCCACCAGAATAATTGATACTTCCGAATTTACCGTTCATCAGCTTAAGGACTTCATTCTGAGAATAATCAGGGGCGAAGAGAAAGAAAATCAGCTGGTAATTGAAGTTCAATCATTCGGATTCAAGTACGGAGTGCCGCTGGAATCCAGTATTGTTATGGATGTCCGGTTTCTCCCGAACCCGTTTTTTGTACCGGAGTTGAAAGGAAGCTCAGGCCTGGATGATGCTGTTCGCGACTATGTCCTTGATAATGTCGTTACGGCACAATTTATTGATTATTTTTTCCCCCTTCTGGATATGCTTTTGCCGGCACATCGACAGGAAGGGAAATCGTATTTAACAATTTCGATCGGTTGTACCGGTGGCCGCCACCGTTCGGTTGCCATAGCGGAAGCTACCGGCATGCATTTACAGGAATTGTGGCCATCTGTGCGGATTATTCACCGGGACATAGAAAAGGGGCATATATGATTGGATTAGTTCTCGTTACCCACGCCGGGCTGGCGACCGCCCTGAAGTTGTCTGCCGAGATGATTGTCGGTCCTGTTGAATGCTGCAGCACCGTCGAAGTCGCTCCTGATGAGCGGGCCGGTGACATTATGGCTCGCGTTGTGTCGGCTGTGGAAGCGGTACAGTCAGACGGGGCTATTATCATGACCGATCTTTTTGGCGGTACACCGTCAAATATGGCGATGTCGTTTTTGAAGGAAGGGCGTATTGAAGTTGTCACCGGGGTGAATCTTCCGATGGTGATTGATTTTTGTTCGCACCGCGAACGAATGACGGTTGCCGAACTTGCAGCCGATTTGTATCGCACCGGTCGCGAAGGAATTATTGTCGCCGGTGAATTATTGAAGTAGAGGTGCCCGAACGATGCTTCAGAAAGAATATCAGATTGTCAACAAACTCGGCCTCCATGCCCGCGCCTCAGCTCTCTTCGTGAAGACTTCCAGCAGGTTCGGTTCCGACGTCAAGCTGGCTCGTGAGGGTGTGGAAGTCAACGGTAAAAGCATCATGGGTATTATGATGCTGGCGGCTTCGAAAGGATCGACTGTTAGCCTGACTGTTGATGGTCCGGACGAAGCAGAGGCTTTTCAAGCAATTGGCGACCTGATTGCCAACGGTTTCGGAGAGGAGTGATATGCGGATCTTCTCAGGAATCGCGGCTTCGCCCGGGATTGCCATGGGAAGGTTGCGTATTATTGACCGCAGTCGAAGTGCTGTACTGGAATTTCAGATCCCGACGGAAGCAGTGTGTCACGAAACCGCCCGCCTCGCACAGGCGATCGAAAATACCCGCATCGAACTGGAACAGCTGAAAGCACGCCTTGCTGAAACAAATGGTGAAGACCATCTCTTCTTTATTGAAACCCACCTGATGATCCTTGCTGATGATCGCCTGATAACAGAAACCTCTGAAAGTATCAAAACCGGATTGATTAATGCTGAAGGGGCGTTGCGCAGGACGCTGCATCACTATCGGGAAAAATTTGCCCGCATTGACGACCCGTATCTTCGCGAACGTATCAGCGATGTGGAAACGGTTATTGAGCGGGTGCTGCGCAGCATGAGCGGTGAAGCGGATGAACCGCTCCCGGAGCAGGAAGGGCAGATAATAATTGCAGCGCACGATTTTTCTCCTGCCGACATGCTTCAAATTAATCGCTCTCATGTCCTTGCAATCATAACGGAAATCGGTGGCAGAACGTCTCACACGGCAATTCTGGCTCGCGCCCTCGATCTGCCGGCAGTTATGGGTATTGACGGAATAACCGGACTTCTGCTGGATGGTGTCGCGGTAATTGTTGATGGATTGTCAGGCACTGTCATTGTTGATCCCGACCAGGAAACGTTTCAGGCATTACTGAGCCGTAAGCAGCATTATGAATATATTGAATATGAACTTCTGAAAACCGCTCATTTGCCGGCAGTTACCCGCGATGGACATTCGATGCATCTGCGCGGCAACGTTGAAATACCTGAAGAAGGTGCTTCAGTGCTGGTTCATGGCGGAAGCGGCGTAGGGCTGTATCGTACCGAGATGCTCTTTATGAACCGTACGTTTATGCCGGATGAAGAAGAACAGCTGGCGGTGTATCGCTCGATGCAGCAGGCAATCGCGCCGCACCCGCTTACTATACGGACTCTTGATGCCGGTGGCGACAAACTCCTTGAAGGGATGGACCAGAGTGCGGAAACCAACCCGGCTCTTGGTGTCAGGGCGATTCGACTGTCTTTGAGCATGCCGGATGAATTCAAAAAACAGCTGCGGGCAATATTGCGGGTCAGTGCTGACGGTCCGGTCAGAATCATGTTCCCGATGATTTCGGGGATGGAGGAAGTTCGCACGGCAAAAGCGCTGCTTGAAGAATCAAAGCGCGAACTTAACGCTTCCGGTACCCTCTATGACAGCGCGGTACAGATAGGAGTGATGATTGAAATACCGGCGGCAGTAACACTGGCTGATCTTCTGGCCCGTGAGGTTGATTTCTTCAGTGTCGGCACAAACGATCTCATACAGTACACTCTGGCGATTGACCGCAGCAACGAACAGCTCTCTCACCTGTATCAACCGCTTCATCCTGCGGTGCTCCGTTCCCTGCGCCGCATTGTTCAGGCCGCACATGGCGCCGGAATCCCCGCCTGTCTTTGCGGCGAAATGGCCGGCGATCCTTTGTATCTTCCAGTCCTGCTTGGGCTTGGTTTTGATGAACTTTCAATGGGCTCCGGATCGCTCCTGCGCGTGAAACAGATTCTTCGCCGCTGTACTCTGGAGCGAGCGGCGAGGATTGCGGAAGGGTGTTTTGCGTTCTCGACCTCCGCCGAAGTTGAGATGTATCTGAAGTCTCAAATCACCATGGATGTAACAGAAAGTATCGACTGATGACTCCAACGGTTTTATATCCCCTGTTTGCTCTTGTTTTCGGCATGGTAGTCGGCTCATTCCTCAATGTTTGTATCTGTCGTCTGCCGAAGAACGAATCGATTGTTTCTCCTCCCTCGCATTGCCCGGCCTGTTCCTATCAGATTCGCTGGTATGACAATATTCCGTTGTTGAGCTATCTGTTTCTCCGGGGGAAATGCCGGGGGTGCGGAGTCCCTATTTCTCTTCAGTATCCACTTGTTGAACTGCTCAACGGCATCCTGACTCTGCTGCTGTTCCTCCGGTTCGGCCCGACACTTGCGTTTGCGACTCTATTTCTGTTCTGCTCTGCCCTGGTTGTGATCACCTTTATTGATATTGAACATCAGATTATCCCTGATGAAATATCGCTGCCCGGTATTGCCGTCGGATTTATCCTGTCGTTTTTCATTCCGGGTTATTCCTGGCTGAATTCACTTCTTGGTATTCTGTTGGGGGGGGGCAGTCTGCTGCTGGTTGCCTGGGCGTACCACCGGCTGACCGGCAAAGACGGCATGGGGGGCGGTGATGTCAAGCTGCTGGCCATGATGGGTGCTTTTCTCGGCTGGAAAGCGGTGCTGTTTATCCTCTTTGCCAGCTCACTGATCGGCTCGATTGCCGGTGTTTCCATCATGCTGCTGCAGAAAAAGGATTCAAAACTGGCAATCCCGTTTGGACCTTATCTTGCCTCTGCTGCGGTGCTGTATATTTTTTATGGCAGATCGCTCATCAGGTGGTACCTGGGTTTGAGTGGTTTTATCCAGGGGTAGCCATGATCCGTTACCGTCTCAGTCTGACTGTTTCAATCCTGGCTTTTCTGGGATTGCTGCTCGTATTAACCTGGCTGCTCTTCAGTCTGCTGGCGTTCAAAACGGCTGCCAACGATCTGTATGCTCAAAAAGGGGAACATGCCCGCACGCTGCTCAAGGCTTTTGTTGCACTGCTCCCCGATTCAATACCGACCTACCCGGATGGATTCATATCTCCCGATTCCCAGGCATCACGATATATTCAAAAACTCTCCGCAGAGTCCACTTTCAGCCGTCTGACCCTGCTTGACCGGAATGGAAAACCGATCTTCACCGCAGGCCGCGAGGGTAGTGATCCATACGTGCCGTTCCAGAGTGCGTCAAAAATGGCCGAGGGTAGCATTGTCAGTCCTGACGGAAGTGGTATTGTGCAGATCATCACTGTTATCCGTGATGGGGAGTCAGTCGGTAAAGCCGGTTTGCTGCTCTCGCTCTCCCCTGAAAAAGCCCGTTTGAATCGATCACGGCAGATGCTGATGGCGTACTTTGTGCTGGATTTTATACTGCTACTTGGTTTGGGCTCTTTTGTGCTGTCGCGGATTGTTGTCAACCCGATAAACCGCCTGTTGACGGCAACGGAAAAAATAACCGGTGGCCAGTATAATCAACGGCTGAATGTTTCGGGAAGTGCCGAACTGGCAGGACTGGCCCATGCGTTCAATGAAATGGCCGCAACCCTGCAAGCCAAAGATCGCCAGGTAGCCGAACAGATGACCGCACTCGAAAAAGCAAACAGTGACCTGGGCCAAGCCCGCGAAGAAACAATCCGTACGGAGAAAATGGCCTCAATCGGTCTGCTGGCTGCCGGGATGGCGCACGAAATCGGCACGCCGCTCGCGTCGATCATGGGGTATGCAGAGCTGAGCGCACATGAACAGCCGGATAACCCTGACATTCAGGATTATGCCCGGCGCATTACTGAAGATTGCTCACGGATTGACCGGATTGTGCGGGGTCTGCTGGATTTCTCCCGTCCGCGGACCGCCTGCGGTGAGCACGCTGACGTCCGGGATGTTGTGCTCTCAACCGTCGATCTGATGAACCGTCAGGGTGCTTTCAAACAGGTAACAGTCAGCATTGAAACCGGTGAAGTCCTGTTGACTGCACAATGCGATCAGCATCAGCTTCAGCAGGTGGTTATCAACCTGCTCCTTAACAGCCGTGATGCGACTCCTGCAGGTGGGACAATAAAAGTACAAGCCGGACGGGATGCTGCCCATATCCGGCTCGATGTGGCAGACAGCGGCTCAGGAATTCCGGAGGAGGCCATAAAACATATTTTTGATCCGTTTTATACTACCAAGCCGCCCGGCAAAGGGACAGGACTGGGACTTGCCATATCCGCACGGATAGTTGAGGGGTTCGGCGGACGTATTACGGTGACCAGCAAGGTTGGTGAAGGGAGCTGTTTTACTGTCTGGTTGCCGTCAGCGCCCACAGAGGAGGTGACGTGAGCAGCACTACACATATTCTGGTCATTGATGACGAAGAAAATATGCGCCATATGCTGTCAGTTATGCTGACTCGGCAGGGATACCGGGTAAAGCTGGCGGCGAATGGCGAAGAAGGGTTGAGATGTACTGCGGATACCGCCTTTGACTATATTCTCTGTGATATACGAATGCCGGAAATGGATGGTAAAACGTTTCTTATCCGGGCACTTGAGAGACATGTCACCGCTCCGATCATTATGATGTCAGCCTACGGTTCTGTAGAAACAGCCATAGAGTGCATGAAGCGGGGCGCATATGACTTCATCTCGAAGCCGTTCAAAAAAGATGAAATAATTATGGTGCTGAAAAAAGCTGAAGAACGGGAACGGCTGAAAGAAGAAAACAGTCAGCTGCGGGAAACAGTTGCCGGCCAGTTCTCTTATAGCGGCATTCTCAGTCGTACCGCCCGGATGCAGGAGATTTTTACCCAGATACGCAAAGTTGCCGATCTGAAGACGACCATTCTGGTACTTGGCGAGTCAGGTACCGGAAAAGAGCTGGTTGCCCGTGCGGTTCATCAGAACGGCAGGCGCTCTCAAAAACCTTTTGTCGCGGTAAATTGCGGTGCAATCCCGGAAAGCCTGCTTGAAAGCGAATTGTTCGGACATGTGCGGGGTGCTTTTACTGATGCCTCCAGTGACAAAACCGGGCTTTTTGAACAGGCTGATGGCGGCACGCTGTTTCTGGATGAAATCGGCGAGATGCCACTTGCGCTGCAGGTCAAGCTGCTGCGGGTATTGCAGGAAAGTGAAATAAGAAGGGTAGGGGGTTCAACTTCACGGAAAGTCGATGTCAGAGTTATTTCTGCCACCTCGCGCGATCTGTCTGCAGATGTTGTAACGGGGCGCTTCCGGGAAGATCTGTATTTTCGCCTGAATGTGTTTTGTCTGCATTTGCCGCCGCTGCGCGAACGTGTTGAAGATATACCTCTGCTGGCAGAATTTTTTCTGAGGCGCTATTCAGGGGGTAGTGAAAGCCAGGTCGTGCGCATTGAACCTGATGCAATGCGCAGTTTGATGGCACATCGCTGGCCGGGCAATATCCGCGAACTTGAAAATGCGCTTGAACGCGCCTGCATCATGTGCGAAGGTGGTCGCATTACCTCATCAGCTCTGCCGACAT
>VFJW01000045.1 GCA_009885845.1 Geobacter sp. | reverse complement strand
GCCAATGAGAAAGCTGCTTCGGGCTCCGCCCTCCGCTGCTTTCTCATCAACTTCCAAAAGCGGACAATTCATTTGCTACAAAACCGGACAAGTCTATTTGCTGTTGACAGTCTGCAAGTAAATACTTGCCAGATCAATAAAAACCTGACATAGTGACAAATCTTCGACGGGCAGCAATGCCCGTCGTTTTATTTTGCGTACATTGAGGAGTTTTACCCATGCAGGAACGAATCAGAAATATCGCCATTATTGCCCACGTCGACCATGGCAAGACCACGCTGGTTGACGCTATGCTTAAGCACGCCGGAGTGTATCGCGCCAATGAAACAATCACCGAGCGGGTCATGGACTCGAACGATCTGGAAAAAGAGCGCGGCATCACTATTCTGGCCAAGAGTCTCTCTATCCACCACGGCCCCTACAAGATCAATATTGTTGACACTCCGGGCCATGCTGACTTTGGCGGCGAAGTGGAGCGCGTACTCAAAATGGTAGACTCCGTGCTGTTGCTGGTTGATGCTCTTGACGGCCCCATGCCGCAGACCCGTTTCGTCCTGAAAAAATCTCTCGACCTGAATTTAAAGCCGATCGTCGTCATCAACAAGATTGATCGTCCCGGCTGCCGTCCTGACGAAGTCCTCAACATGGTTTTTGACCTGTTCTGCGAACTGAATGCATCCGACGATCAGCTTGATTTTCCGGTAGTCTATACCAGCGCTAAGTTGGGCTACGCCAAGCTGGATATCAACATCGAGTCAACCAATCTTGAACCGCTCTTTGCGGTGATTGAATCAAATGTCCGTCCGCCCAAGGGAGACATCAATGCCCCGTTCCAGATGCTGATCGCCAACATCGATTACAATGACTACATCGGCCGCATGGCGACCGGTCGTATATTTAACGGTAAAGTCCGGGCAGGCGAGACGGTTGCAATGATCAAGCAGGACGGAACAATTACCAAAGGACGAATCACCAAACTGCTCGGCTACGAAGGGTTGAAACAGGTAGATATTGAAGAGGCCGGAACAGGCGATATTGTTACCGTCGCCGGCTTTGAGGATGTCAGCATCGGCGAGACACTTGCCTCAGCAGAGAATCCCATCGCAGTCCCCTATGTGTCAATTGACGAACCGACCCTGTCGATGAACTTCATCGTCAATACATCACCCTTTGCCGGTCGAGAAGGCAAATGGGTTACTTCACGCAACATCCGTGAACGCCTTACCAAGGAATTGCGCACCAATGTTTCACTCCGGGTGGATGACACCGACAGTGCCGATACCTTCATGGTCTCCGGGCGCGGCGAGTTGCACCTTTCAATTCTTATTGAAACCATGCGACGCGAAGGGTTTGAACTGGCTGTTTCCAAACCTGAGGTCATAGTAAGGATCAAGGATGGCGTCAAAATGGAGCCTATGGAATATCTGGTGGTCGATGTTGCCACAGAATTCCAGGGGGCGATTATCGAAAAGATGGGGCCACGCAAAGGAGAGATGGTTGCCATGGCGCCAATGGGCGAGATGGTGCGTCTCGAGTTTATCATACCGGCTCGCGGCCTGATCGGTCTGCGCGGAGAGGTGCTGACCGACACCCGTGGCACCGCCGTTATGACTCATACCTTTCACGAATACGCTCCCTACAAGGGAGATATCCCCGGGCGCAAAAACGGCGCCCTGATGGCCATGGACCATGGCGAAACCACCGCCTACTCGCTGGACGCACTGCAGCCGCGCGGCACCCTGTTTATCGGCGCCGGAGTCGAAGTGTACGGCGGAATGATTATCGGCCAGAACAACAAGGATAGCGATCTGGATATCAATCCCTGCAAAGGGAAAAAATTGACCAACGTGCGCGCTTCCGGTACGGACGATGCCATCAAACTGACCCCGCCGCGGGTAATGACGCTTGAACAGGCACTGGAATTCATTGAAGATGACGAGCTGGTAGAAGTCACCCCAAACTCCATCAGGCTGCGCAAAAAGGAGCTTGATCCTACCAGACGCAAGCGGGCCTCCAAGGGGTAGCCGCACTATACAGTCAGAATATTCGGGCCGGGGATTTTCCCCGGCCCGTTTTCTTTGGGGCCTGAATATTCAGGTGATTTTTAGCAGTGCGGGTGATATAGTTCGCCCGATATTATTTTGACTTCCAGGGCGGGGCTCAAACCATGACACAGCAAACGATCTATCTGATAGGAGCGGGCTTTACCGGATGGGATGGCTTTCCGGCCAAAGCGCTGGAACTGATCGGCACGGCCGACATCATGATTGGACATCCGCGGCATCTGGCAATTTTTCCCGATTTTACCGGTGAGAAAAGAGAACTGGGGGATCTTTCAGAACTGATCGATTTTCTGAAAAAATCCAATCAACGGGTCGTTCTACTTGCCTCAGGCGATCCGACTTTTTTCGGCATATCACGTTTTCTGCTCCGCAATCTCCCCAAAGAACGTATCGAGATCTTTCCTAATGTAACCAGCATGCAGTACGCCTTTGCCAGAATTAAGGAGTCGTGGGACGACGGTATTTTTGTTTCCGTGCATGGGCGCGGCATGCACCAGGCGGTAGATAAAATCATCGCTGCCGAAAAGGCATGTGTTCTGACCGACAAGACTAACACCCCGGCGGCAATCGCCGCCGAACTGATCGAGCGGGGTGCTGAAGGGTATGAAGCCTGGCTCTGTGAAGATCTCGGCATGCCGACCGAAAAGTTCACCAAAACAACCGTACGCGGATTGCTCGACATTGTGGCCTCCGAGCTCAATATCCTTATTCTGATCCGTACCTACGAACCAAACCTTGTCCATTATCCGCTGATAGGTATCGACGACGACGAATTCCACACCTCAAAAAAACTCATCACCAAGCAGGAAGTACGTGCCGTCACCCTGGCAAAACTGCAACTTCAGGATGACCTTGTACTCTGGGACATCGGAGCCGGAAGTTGTTCTGTTTCGATCGAAGCATCCAACCTGATGCCTGCCGGCAAGATCTTCGCAGTTGAAAAAAACCCGCAATGCATCGGATTTATAACCGAAAACCTGAAAAAGTTTTGTACCCGCAACATAAAATTGATAGAGGCGTACGCTCCGGATGGCCTTGATGATCTGCCTGATCCAGATCGGGTTTTCATCGGCGGTGCCGGCGGCAAACTGGACGAGATCATTGACATCGTCTCTCAACGTCTGCGGCTGGATGGCGTTGTGGTGATCAATGCTGTGACTCTCGATACGCTCACCCGGGCCGTGGAATTTCTTGAAGACCAGGGCTTTACGGTTGAAGCGACGTGCATCAATGTTGCGAAAACCCGCAACCTGTCTGAATACAAAATGTTTGAAGCCCAGAATCCGGTGTATGTAATTTCTGCCCGTAAGGGTGGCGAATAGTGGCAACGGTATACGCGGTAGGAGTCGGTCCGGGTGATCCCGAACTGTTGACCCGCAAGGCAGAACGAATTCTGCGGAGTGCCGAAGTGATTCTTGCGCCGGTCTCCAACCCTGCCGAGGCAAGCGTCGCGTTGGAAATAATCCGGGACTTTATCGATGAGAGTCGTCAGGAGATTATTGTTCACCAGTTTCCGATGACTGCGGACCGATCGCGCCTGATCCCCGCCTGGCAGGCTGCAGCAGATCTGATCGCCTCCCATGCCGAGGCGGGACGTTCGGTCGCCTTCATCACAATCGGTGACCCGCTCTTTTATTCGACCTTTATCTATCTGCTGCGCATTCTACGCGAACAGTACCCGCAACTTCCGATTGAAATCATTCCCGGCATATCGAGCATTAACGCCGCTGCCTCCCTGGCGTCTCTTCCGCTGGTGGAGGGCGACGAAAAGATGATTGTGATTCCAGCTACCGCAGGGATAGAGCAGATAAAAAATGCCCTGGACACGTGTGAAACCGTCGTGCTTCTGAAGGTCAAGCCGATCTTTTCAGCGATTGTAGAACTTCTCCGCATCACTGGCAGGGAACATACTGCCGTTTTTGTAGAGCGGGTCGGCGGTCCCCGCCAACTGGTGCTGACTGATTTCAGTCAGATTGCTGCACATACCCCTGATTATCTGTCGCTGATGATTATTAAATAGACGTATTTTTTAACTCCCCACAAAATAATTCCTCTCCATGAAAGGAAATCCCATGAAAAATGAAAAAATACCCGCCGGGGTTTCCCACATTCTGGCCGCGTGTATTGTTCTAATACTCTGAGTTGCACACTCAACTACGCATCAGCATCTTTCTGGCCGCCGCCGTGGTTATGGGTGCCATCCACCGGCGGCTCTCATCGTCAGGTTCTTTCTGGGCGGTCCTGTATTGCCTGCCCTTTACCCTCATGCATGAGACGGCTCATTTAACCATCGCCCTTCTTACCGGAGGCCGGCCTTCAACGTTCAGCATCTGGCCGAGAAGAGAAGGAAACAGGTGGGTGCTGGGGAGTGTCTCGGCCGTTCCTACGGTTATTTCTGCCGCTCCGACGGCACTTGCTCCGCTGGGTTGGCTGGTAATCGGCTATTATGTTCTGGAATTCTGGGATTCCCGTCCGGAGTGGGTTCCTGAATATCTGATCATTGTCATATTGTACGCCTGCACCGCGGCGTGCACACCATCATGGCAGGACATCAAAGTGGCCATCAAACATCCTGTCAGTCTGTTCCTGTGGGCAGGCATTTTGTATATTGTCTGCCACGCCTGGTTTGCGTTATACACCTGAACAGATAACCCACTCTGCATCATCGGGGGCGTGCTCGCTTGTTTACCCGCATCATAAAAAAAATACCCATATTTGTCGTGCCTGCGGCAATTCTTGTTTCGACCTGGTATCTTGTCCCCTACATTGCCGGTTTGACACCCGGACGACAGGAGTTGGTGGCGTACGCACCCTATCTTGTCACCGCTCTGGGGATGTTCCTGTCGGTTCATTTCCATCGTGGGCGTCCCTTTCTTGCCCTGCTCATGCTGGTCATCTTTTATTGGAGTTCCCGCACGTTTCTTTCGATCGAACAGTTCGAGCCCGCCCTCAATAAGGTCTATCAGGCCTTTGTCCTGCTGATTCCCCTGAATATGCTGCTGCTCACCTTTTCCCGCGAGCGGGGTATTTTTTCTACTGCCGGCCGGATGCGCTTCGTTTTTCTGGCCGCGCAGGCCATTGGTGTTTTCTGGCTCTTCCGCTATAACTTTGCGGAGCTCGTTCCGTATATTGCCCGGAGCTACATCCACTCGCCGTTTATGAACTTTCTGCTGGTTCCGCAGCCGGCCATGGTCGCCGGTGCGATCATTCTGGCAATTATTGCCGTGCTGGTGCTGCGTCGGCAGGCTCCCATCGACAGCGGCATGTTCGGGGCGCTGATAGCATTTTTCGTTGCCGGCAACTGGCTGACCACCCCTGACATTCATGCCGCCTACTCTATTGCCGGAGCGCTGATCATTACGATGAGCGTGCTGCGGGATTCCTACAATATGGCTTTTCGCGATGATCTGACCGGCATGCCGTCCCGGCGCGCTCTGAACGAGAATCTGCATGGGCTGGGAAGGCGATATACCGTTGCCATGCTTGATGTGGACCATTTCAAACGGTTCAACGATACCTATGGTCATGATGCCGGAGACCAGGTACTGAAGATGGTTGCGCGAAAGATGATGGACGTGGGTGGAGGCGGCAAGGCGTACCGTTACGGCGGGGAGGAATTCACTATCATCTTCTCCGGTCACCGGACAGATGAAGTACTGCCGCATCTTGAGGAGTTGCGCTGTACTATTGCCGATTACCGCATGGCCCTGCGAAGTGATGAACGTCCAAAGGGAAAAGGGGCGGGAAAGAGCGATCGCGGCAATCGTACCGGTCGCGGGGAAGAGGTCTCGGTAACGGTCAGTATCGGCATGGCCGAGAGCGGCGAAGAGTTAAAAACTGCGGCAGAGGTCATGAAAGCGGCTGATAAGGCGCTCTACAAAGCCAAGAACAGGGGGCGCAACCAGGTCTGCCGGGGAGTTTGAAAGTTGCTGTTTTAACTGTATTACAGTTTTGCAACAAAAACGGCATGACGAAGGCCTCCCCGACCGGGGCGGGTGGTCGTCACCGTGAAACCGGCACTCCGGAGCCTTTTTTCGAACTCCTCGTCATAATTTTCACCCCACACCGCCACAACACCACCCGGGTTAAGGGCACTTCGCATGTTCTCAATAGCCCTGCTGCCGTAGAGGGGATCGCTGATCCGGTCAGTTTTTGCATGCGGTCCGCGGTACAGGTCGAGGACGATGGCGTCAAAACGAAGCAGGCTACGGTCAACGGCGCACCGGCGGATACGGTCTGCAACGTCGGCGATCTCCACTGTTACGCGGAGATCGCCGACGGCGTTTCCGGTTAAAGCGGCCAGCGGACCCCGACACCAGTCGACAACGGTTGGATTCAGTTCTGCAACAATGACGCTTGCTGAGGCCGGAAGGGTGTTAAGAACCGCCTTGAGAGTAAAACCCATTCCCAGCCCACCAACCAGAACGTGCGGATTATGCACCGCTTTCAGGTGATCGCAACCGAGCTGTCCGAGCACGACTTCGGAACGGTTTGACAGGCTGTTCATAAGGATCTGCGGGCCGATGGTGATCAAAAAATCCCGTTCACCTCGCTGACGCAGTTCAAGAATCCCTTCGTCGCAGGTGATGCTTTCGATTGTTTTCCAGGGTTGTGCCATAATTCAGTGCCTTTTATTGCGGCAGATAATTTTCATTGTGAAAAATTGACTCAGGTCATAATTTTCGGGAACGTAATCGGATATTGTCCCCCCTTGTATCATAAAAAAAGCTGCAGTACGACAGGAGGTACAGCGATGTGTGAGTGTGGATCGTCCCGGGTGCCGGGAATAGGGCCTTTTGCTTCCGGCAGGGCGTTGGTGGAGTTTGTTCTGAATGCCCATGGCGGGTCGGTTGCGGTGTCGGCTCTCCCCGCCGGACTGGAGCATAATTGCCAGGGATGCGGGAAACCGTTTCTGCTTGAAACGTTCGTACAGAGTTGTCCGGCCTGCGGTGGTGTGCATGCCGTCTCGCCTCCGCGTGCAACTGATGCGACGGCTATTCAATACGCCGGTGCTGATTTCGTACTGCCTGCCGCTGCGTGAAACCGGTTATCGGGGAGGTCGCACGGCCTCCCCGAACTAACGTTCGGTACTCTTCCCCGATGTGATCAGGATCTGCTTTTCGGCGCGGGTCAGAGTCTTGATTTCCACCTCTCTCCTTCCGGCTGTACTGCGCGTATGGCCGTTCTCCTGATACACAACCTCAATCGGCAGGCGTCCTCTGAAGTACTTTGCTCCACGTCCTGAAGCGTGCTGAGCGAAGCGACGCTGGAAATCAGTGGTTATGCCGGTATAGAGAGAGTCGTCCGAACAGAGAATTATGTAGACCTGCCAGTTCATTTTTGTTCCTCAATTACTCCGATCAGACGGGTAAAAAAATCAGGAATGCCGGTTTCAAAGGTCAACCGTCTGCCGTTGACCGGGTGCGTGAAAGAGATTGACCGCGCATGAAGTGCCAGCGTTCCGTAAGAATCGTTCCCCTTCCCGTATTTTCTGTCCCCCACGACCGGATGCCCCTTTTCAGACAGATGCACCCGGATCTGGTGTTTACGGCCGGTGAGGAGATGAATCTCCAGCAAACTTAATCCTTTGGCCTCTTTCAGGACGGCATACTCCGTGCGGGAAAGTTTCCCCGCTGCCGGATCAGGGGTTGAATAAACGGTAAAGGCGCTGTTCTCGGTCAGATAACTGCTGATCGTCCCTGTTTTCTCTCCTAAGGAGCCATATACGATGGTAAGGTAGCGTTTCTCCGTGTCCTGCCAATGCTCCTGAAGATACATCTTCGCCGCTTCGCTTTTGGCAAAGATCAGGATACCGGAGGTCTCGCGATCGAGGCGATGGACGATGTAAATCCGGTTGCGGGAGCGTGGGTCTCCCTTGCGGACATATTCATTGAGGATCGTATGAGCGGTTCTCGTCTTGTCCCGTTCCGTTCCCATCGTCAGCAGGCCGGCCGGTTTTTCCACAACGACAATATCCCGGTCCTCGTAAAGGATCGTCACCCCTTTTGGTTGATATTTCGTCGGAGGGCGTTTCGTACTTGGCATGGTATTCTTTCTCAAAAAAACATGTTTTTCAGGTTGCGTGAAAGAGGCATTTACACTACCATAGTCCGCGCTCGAAAAACAGGAAACTAAGTTTCGTTTGTGCTTCCGATTCTGCCGCGACTATCTACCTTCCGGAACGCCTGTACCAAGAAAACAATACCCAGTAGAGGGAGTACTTACCATGGATAATCAGCTTCAGGCAACGCCGATCTGCGGTCGGCATCGTGCCTTGAATGCCCTTATGGCGCCGTTTGGCGGCTGGGATATGCCGATTCAGTACGAGGGGATTATTGCCGAACACAGCTGGTGCCGCACCAGCTCTTCGCTGTTCGATATCTGCCACATGGGGGAGTTCATCTTCCAGGGTGATTTTGAAGCAGGCGGCCTTGAGGATGTGTTTACTTTTTCGGTTAAGACGATTCCGCTCGGGCGCTCCCGCTATGGATTCCTGCTCAACGAGCAGGGGGGGATTATCGACGATCTGATCGTGTTTCGCCTTGCCGAAGACAAAGTCATGATCGTGGTCAATGCCGCCACGGCACCCAAAGATTTTGCCGCTATCAAGGGGCGTCTGCGGGGGGGTGTTTTTACCGATATTACCGCTGCCACCGGCAAGCTCGATCTTCAGGGGCCGCTCTCCCGTTATGTTATGGTTGAACTCCTCGGCGAGGAGGTCGCCACGATCCCTTATTTCAAATTTATTACGATGAATATCCTCGGTGTTGAAGCGATCGTCAGTCGTACCGGTTATACCGGCGAACTGGGGTATGAAATTTTTATCCCGACAGAGAAGGTCTGCGAACTGTGGGATCTGCTGCTGACGGACGAGCGGGTCAAACCGGCGGGCCTCGGGGCACGTGATGTGCTGCGGCTCGAGGTGGGTTATTCGCTCTACGGCAGCGATATTGATGAAGAGACCACGCCGCTGGAGGCAGGACTTGAAGGTTTTGTCAACTTCGACACGTCTTTTGTCGGCAGGGATGCGCTGCTCCGTTTGAAGGATCAGGGTGTAACGCGGAAAAAGGTGGCCTTCGAGGTTGCCGGACGTCGTTCGCCGCGACATCATTATGATCTCTGCTCCGGCGGAGAGGTCGTCGGCAACGTAACCAGCGGTGTTTTTTCGCCGATGCTCGGCAAAGGTATCGGCATCGGCTTTATCAAGCCGGAGCTGACGGCAATCGGCACGCCACTGACCATCAGTCACGAGCGGGTCAGTATGGAAGCGACGGTCTGTGAACTGCCGTTCTTCAAGGATGGATCGGTACGGGCGTAACCAGGTTTACCAATAAAACAAGGACTTCTGTCTTTATAGTAATTTCAGTTTTCACATACTAAGGAGGAATGAACAATGAGCATGTATTTCACCAAGGAACACGAGTGGGTCAAAGTTGAAGGAAATCTAGGCACGGTTGGCATCAGTGATCATGCAGCGCACGAGCTGGGTGACATCACCTTCGTGGAACTGCCCAAAATCGGTGCCGTCGTCAAACAGTTCGGTGTTCTCGGAAGCATCGAGTCGGTCAAGGCCGCCAGCGATATTTTTGCCCCGCTCTCCGGTAACGTAGTCAAAGTAAATGATGCCCTGGAACTGGCGCCTGAAGCTGTCAACGAGAGCGCCGAGGGTGCCGGCTGGATGGCACAGATCGAGATCGCGAACGAGTCGGAATTGAAGAACCTGATGAATCAGGAGCAGTACAACGACTATCTGAAAACCCTGTAGGAGCACATTCATGAACGACAGTCACTATTGTCCCCACACGCCGGAGGAGATAGCCGAAATGCTCTCCGTTATCGGCGTTTCCGGCGTTGAGGACCTCTTCGCCCCGATTCCCGCTGCGCTGCGGGCCACAACCTTCAACCTTCCTTCCGGAATGTCCGAATTCGAGACGCATGGCAGGATGCAGGCAATTGCCGGTGAAAACAGCCAGGGGATGATCAATTTCATCGGCGGCGGATTTTATGATCACCTCATCCCTTCCGTGGTTGACCATCTCTCCGGTCGCTCCGAGTTCTACACCGCCTATACCCCCTATCAGCCGGAATGTTCGCAGGGGACACTGCAGGCGCTGTTTGAATACCAGACCGCCATCTGCCGCCTGACCGGACTGGATGTCTCCAACGCGTCGCTCTACGACGGCGGTACCGCCTGTGCCGAAGCGGCCATGATGGCGCTGCGCATCACCGGCAGGAATAAAATTGTTCTGGACGGCTGTGTCAGCCCCTTTTCCCGGCAGGTACTGAAGACCTATCTTTTCAACCTGGATGTGGAGATCGTCGAGATTGCCCCGCAGAGCGGCCTGCTGGATCGCGCCGGACTTGCCGGCGTTCTCGATGACAGTGTGGCTGCAGTGCTGGTGCAGAACCCCAACTTTTTCGGCAGTATCGAAGATTTCAGTGTCCTGGCGGATCAGGTTCACGGTGTCGGAGCCCTGCTGATCGGTTCGGTCTATCCGATTGCGCTCGGAATGCTGAAGTCCCCCGGTGAGATTGGTATTGATATCGCCGTCGGTGACGGCCAGAGCCTCGGCAATCCGCTCTCCTTCGGCGGCCCCTCGTTCGGTTTCATCGCCGCCACGAAGAAATATATCCGCAATATGCCGGGGCGTATCGTCGGCGAGACCGTGGACCGGAACGGCAAGCGCGGCTATGTGCTGACGCTGCAGGCCCGCGAGCAGCACATCAAGCGCCACAAGGCTACTTCGAACATCTGCAGCAATCAGGGTCTCTGCGCCCTGCGCGGCCTGATCTTCCTCTCTTCGGTCGGCAAAGCCGGTCTGGCCGATCTGGCCCGTCTGAACCGTGACAAGGCTGAGTACGCCAAGGCGCAGTTGGCCGGTATTCCCGGAGTATCCGTGCTGCAATCGGCGGTTACCTTCAATGAGTTTACCCTTGTTCTGCCGAAAAAGGCGGATCAGGTGGTCACGGCGCTGCTTGAGAAGGGGATTGCCGCTGGCGTGCCGCTGGGTCAGTATTACGCGGGATCGGAGAATGCACTGGTTGTAACGGTAACCGAAAAACGCACCAAAAAAGAAATCGACCTGTTTGTCAGGGAACTGGAGGCGGCGTTATGCAACTGATCTACGAACAATCCGTTCCAGGGCGTCGCGGCGTCAAGCTGCCGGCATCCGATGTCCCCGCCGCTCCCGCTCTTCCGACTCCCCTGCTCCGAAAAGAGGCCGCCGGACTGGCAGAAGTGTCTGAACTCGACCTGGTGCGACATTTCACAAACCTTTCCCGCCGTAATTTTTCGGTGGATACGAACTTCTACCCGCTCGGTTCCTGCACCATGAAGTACAACGCCAAGGTTCTGGAGAACTCGGCTGCGCTGTTCGCTACCTTTCACCCCATGACGGCGCTTCTGCCGGGTGGTGTTGACTTCTGCCAGGGAACGCTCGGAATGCTGCACGATCTGGGGCTGCTGCTTGCCGAAATAACCGGCATGGACGAGGTTACCACACAGCCGCTGGCCGGCGCTCACGGCGAGATGACCGGCATCATGCTGATCGCTGCCTACCATGCTGCCAAAGGGAACAGGGCCAAAAAGAAATACGTAGTCGTTCCCGATTCATCCCATGGTACCAATCCCGCCTCTGCGGCCATAGCCGGGTATGAGATCATCACCGTACCGACCGCGCCGTATGGTGATATGGATCTGGAGCTGTTCAAAAAGGCGATGACCGACGAAGTGGCGGCGGTCATGATGACCTGCCCCAATACGCTCGGCCTGTTTAATCCTCATATTAAAGAGATCAGCGACATCGCCCACAGTCACGATGCGCTGATGTATTACGACGGCGCCAACCTGAACGCTATCATGGGGAAGGTCAAGCCGGGTGATGTCGGCTTCGATGTCATTCATGTCAACCTGCACAAGACCTTCGGCACCCCCCACGGCGGCGGCGGTCCCGGTTCCGGGCCGGTCGGCGTTAAAAAAGCGCTGATCCCCTTCCTGCCGCAGCCGCGCATCGTCAAAGACGCTGCCGGCATACTGCAGCTCGAAACAACCAATCCCGGAACCATCGGTCGTACGGCCAATTTCTTCGGCAACTTCGGCGTCATGGCCAAGGCCTACGCCTACATCATCATGCTTGGCGGCAAAGGGCTGATCCGGGTTTCGGAGCAGGCGGTGCTGAATGCCAATTACATCAAGGAGCGGCTCAAGCCATATTACGATCTTCCCTATGACATGACCTGCATGCATGAGTGCGTCTTTTCCGCTTCCAAACAGTTAGCGCACGGCGTCCACGCCATCGACATCGCCAAATTCCTCATCGACCGGGGCTATCACCCCCCGACGGTCTACTTCCCGATGATCGTCAAGGAGGCGATCATGATCGAGCCGACTGAAACCGAGAGCAAGGCTACCATGGATGCCTTCATAGAGGTGATGATTGAAGCGGCAAAAACCGCAGAGAGTAACCCGCAGGCACTGCTGGACGCGCCGCTGACCATGCCGATTTCACGGCTGGACGAGACCAAGGCGGCACGGGAGCAGAACGTCTGCTGTGCCTGGTAGGTTTTATTACTGCATACGTTACGATAGAAAAGCACTCTGACGAATTGTTGTCAGGGTGCTTTTTTTGAGCGTGGCATGGGTAAATATTTCATATTTGCTCTTTTCTTTGATGATCGAACATGATACCGTTGAACGAAATTGTGATCGATAGGAGATAACCCATGGGAGCTGTTAAATTATCCCCGAAATACCAGGTCGTCATACCGAGTGATGTCCGTGAGAGCCTTCATCTCGTACCGGGGCAGATGATGCAGGTCATAGCGTACGGCAACCGGATTGAGCTGCTGCCGACCAGAGATATCGGGGAGATGCGCGGTTTTTTGAAGGGTATCGATACGACTGTTGAACGAGAGGCGGACCGTCTGTGAACATCGTGGATTCTTCGGGATGGCTGGAGTATTTCGCTGACGGGCCGAATGCCGACCGGTTCGCGGTCCCGCTTGGCAATGTCGCCGAATTGCTGGTGCCATCCATCACCCTGTACGAGGTATTCAAGATCGTCTGTCGTCAGCGGGGGGAAGATGCTGCACTCCAGGCGGTTGCGATGATGCAGCAGGGGAAAGTAATCGAACTCTCTTCGTCAATTGCTCTTTTGGCGGCAAAATTGAGCCTGGATCTGAAAACGCCGATGGCTGACAGCATTATTCTGGCAACTACTCAGATCCACGTGGCGGTGCTGTGGACTCAGGATAAAGACTTCGAAGGTTTCTCTGAGGTAAAATATTTTCCTAAAGTTTAGTGCTGGAATTATGACAATTCAAAGCAATAAAACCTGGCGCTTCATCGTGACCTCGCCGCTCTCCGGAGCGGAGAATATGGCTATCGATGAGGCGCTGCTGCGTTCATTTGATCCTGGTTCATCTCTGCCGATCCTGCGTCTCTATGGTTGGAACCCCCCGGCGCTGTCACTGGGGCGCTTCCAGAAAGCAGCCGAAGTGCTGGACCTGGAACACAGCCGGGCCGACGGTGTCGCGGTCGTTCGTCGGGTAACCGGCGGCGGCGTGATCTACCATGCCGACGAATTGACCTACTCGATCGTCTGTGCACCGGGGCAGATTCCTCCGACATCTTCCATCAAGGATTCCTTCCGTCTGCTCACCGGTTTTTTGCTGACTTTCTATCGGAATTTGGGTCTCGATGCCGCTTATGCCACTGATGTCGCGTTGCCGGGGACACTGCTCGGTGAGCGCACCGATTTCTGTTTTGCCGGAAGGGAGAGTTACGATATTCTTGCCGGCGGCCGTAAAATCGGCGGCAACGCCCAGCGGAGGATGAAAGGAACCATCTTTCAGCACGGTTCGATCCCGTTGCAGAACCGCGCCGGGAACGGATTAACGTACATGCGGGACCGGAACCCCGCACATGCCGAAGGTGCGGCAAGTCTTGCTGAATACGGAGTGGCTGCCGACAGGAACCGACTGGTAAATGAAATTGCGACCGCCTTCAGCGGCTACTTTGGCGTTGCGCTTCAAAGCGATGTGTTGTCGGAAGCGGAGTGTGCGGATATGAATACATTGCGGATGAACAAATACGCGTCGGACCACTGGAATCTGGAAGGGGTGGGAGAGTGAACATTCAGCGCAAACCGGAATGGCTGCGGAAAAAGGTCAACCCCGGTGATCAAGGCAAAATGCGGCAACTGCTGGGTGAGCTGCGGCTGAATACCGTCTGTCAGCAGGCGCTCTGCCCCAATATATCGGAGTGTTTTTCCTGTGGACAGGCCACCTTCCTGATCCTGGGGAAAAACTGCACCCGTCTCTGCAGCTTCTGCAATGTTGAAAAAACCGCGCCGCTGCCGGTCGACAGCGATGAACCGGCCCGGGTTGCGGAGGCGGTCGCCCGTCTGAAGCTCTCCCATGTGGTTATTACCAGTCCGACCCGCGATGATCTGCCGGATGGCGGTGCATCGCTCTACGTTGCTACGGTGACTGCTATTCGCAATGCGTCTCCGGCAACGCGAATCGAACTGCTGATTCCCGATTTTCAAGGGGTTGTGTCAAGTCTGAAAGCGGTCACTGCCGCGCGTCCGGATATTATTGCCCATAACGTCGAGACGGTGCCGCGGCTCTACCAGATCCGCAGCGGCGCGGATTACCGCCGTTCACTGGATGTTCTGCAGGCCTGCGCAGATCTGGTTCCGGATATCAGGACCAAATCCGGTGTCATGCTCGGAATGGGAGAGACGGAAGAAGAAGTTCTTCAGGTCTTCAGGGATCTGCGGGAAGTCGGTTGCGCCTATCTCAGCATCGGCCAGTATCTGGCTCCCAGCCGCCGCCATTATCCGGTGCAGGAGTACATTCGGCCGGAGCTGTTCGAATCACTGCGGCTCCAGGCGCTGGAAATGGGGTTCAGCCACGTGGAGAGCGGGCCGTATGTGCGGAGTTCGTACCATGCGGGGAAGTATGCGTAATATTTTGTTTGCCTCCTTTTCTGACCCGTTCAAAAGCAGAATATTCCTTCCAATTCATATGCACTGCGGCATTGTTAATTTAGGTATCTCTACCCGTGACGCAGACAGGTTTAAATCTGGCAAACATGGTTTGAAAACCACATTAGAATCATTGACTTGACCGAGTAAAAGTGCCATAAAAAGCGCGGTTTTAGCCATGTATGACATTACCTGCCCGGAGATCATATGGTTTACAGGCCGCGCTATTGCAATTACATCGTCAGCAAGCTCTCTGCCCTTGCGACAGAAATCGATCTGCGCGGCAAACTGAATTTCTTCGACCTGTACCTCCATTCCGAAAATTCCACCTGTTTTTCTTCAATGAGTTGTTTGGCTGGCAGTTGCTGAATATGAGCACCACCAAAGCACCTGTCGTCGCCACCACCGCAAGCACGGTTTGATGAGAGAGGGGAGAGTGTGAAACCTGTTCTCTACTCTACCGCCAGATGTTTCAATATATATGTGATCAGGGCTAGGTTTGGCGAACACAAACAAGAGGTTCAAAAGTGATGAAAAACAAGCTGGCGATTTTCGAAGATTATCAAATCCGCAGAATTTACGACGAGGAAACCGAAATCTGGTATTTCTCGGTGGTTGATATCATTCGGGCACTATTGCAACAACCAGACTTTCTAACGGCCAGGAAGTATTGGAACAAGCTCAAGGAGCGATTAAATAAGGAAGGTAGTCAACTGGTGACAAATTGTCACCAGTTGAAAATGCTAGCTGATGACGGGAAAATGCGTCTGACAGATGCCGCAACGCCTGAAACCCTGCTGCGCCTGATCCAGTCCGTACCCAGTCCCAAGGCCGAACCGATCAAACTCTGGCTGGCCAAGGTCGGCTACGAACGGATGCAGGACATGGCCGATCCTGCGCGGTCACTGGACCGGGCACGGGAGTACTGGCAACAGCACGGACGGAGCGAAAAGTGGATACAGCAGCGGATGATGGGACAGGAGACCCGCAACAAGCTGACCGATTACTGGAAAGATCACGACATCAAGAAGGAGACCGAGTTTGCCATCCTGACCAACATCATTCATCAGGAATGGGCCGGAGTAGCCGTTAAGGAACACAAGAAGCTGAAAGGGCTGAAGACCCAGAATCTGCGCGACCATATGAGCGAAGCTGAACTGATCTTTACCGCCCTGGCCGAGCTCTCCACCCGCCAGATCGCCGAGACGATGGCAGCAATCGGCATGAAGGAAAACAAGGTGGCAGGGAAGAAAGGTGGCGGCATCGCCCGGAAGGCGCGGATTGATCTTGAGGAGAAGACCGGTAGGAGTGTGGTGACCGGGGAGAATTTTCTGCCGCCGGGGAGAAAGAAGATTTCGGATGAATGAAGTGGCGTGTTTGTCAAATGTGTAGCTCCGGTACGGTTGAGTATTCGTTAGCGTGGGGCAGGGCGTTTTAAATCTGGCAAACAGGGTTTTGAAGTAGATTAGAATCATTGACTTGACCAAGTAAAAGTGCCATAAAAAGCGCGGTTTTAGCCATGTATGACATTACCTGTCCGGAGATCATATGGTGTACAGGCCGCGCTATTTCAGGTACATCGTCAGCAAGCTCCCTGCCCTTAAGACAGAAATCGAGCTACGCGGCAAGCTGAATTACCTCGATCTGCACCTCCATTCCGAAAATTTCTACCTGTTTTTCTTCAATGAATTGTTTGACTGGCAGTTGCAGAATATGAACGCCACCAAAGCACTTGTCGCCACAATACGTCTGATCGATCACACGAGCAAAAACAGGGAGATATTTCCTGTTTCGATATCGCCTACACCCTGTTTGCCGATGCGGAGAATATCCCCTGTCTGCACTTTTTGTTGAATGACAAGAAGGAGTTGATGCACGACAATCAGCTCCTGAAAATTGCCCAGTTGGTGAACAGCAAGGGCATTCAGTCTGTTGCGTCGATTCTGTAGGACAAAGAATTAAAGCAATAATGCAAGCCTGACCCCACAGGGGTCCTCTATGCGGCGCCCTTTTTTTATGGTACAAGGGTAGCCATCGGTGAGCATGCAGCCATCTAAATCGCTTTAAATTCTGACTATAAGAGCCTTGTAAATATGAGCCATCCAATAAAGAAAAAAAAGGAAATCGGAGCATTTTATACACCTCCAAGTGTTTCTAGAATCTTGTCAGATTGGGCAATTCGTACTCGGGAAGATAATGTTCTCGAGCCTAGTTTTGGTGGATGCGGTTTTTTAGAGGCTGCTCGTGATCGCCTGTTAAATCTTGGGAGTTCTAATGTTTCAAACCAGATTTTTGGTTGTGATATCGATAAGTTTGCATTCGATCATCTAACAACAAAATTCGGACTCATAAATGTATCCAGTCGCTTTATTCTAGGTGATTTCCTACTAGTTACGCCAAAGTGTTTTGCTGTACACAAGTTTGATGCTGTTCTTGGGAATCCACCATATATTTCACACCACAACATGGACTCTACTCAGAAAGAGCATGCCCATTCCACATTAATTAGAACTGGCGTTAAGTTGTCAACAAAGGCAAGTCTTTGGGCATATTTCCTAATTCATGGAATTGATTTTGTCAAAGATGGCGGAAGAATGGCTTGGGTATTGCCCGGAAGTATCTTGAACTCGAAATATGGGAAAGACATTCACGAAATATTGAAAGCTAATTTTTCAAAGATTGTAGCAGTCGTTTTAAATGAGCGAATATTTTTGTCTGAAGGAGCTGAAGAAAGGTCCATCATTGTTCTTTGTGAAAATAAAGGGACTAAATCCTCCTCTGATATCTCAGTACATTATGCTGATACCATTGCGTCACTCGAAGAATGTGTCTTTTCGAGAGATCAGATCTCTTCAACGAATATTCTCTCTGACCGAGCCGCTTACAACTTGATAGACAAGGAAGAAGTGTTGACCCTCAACTCTTTATATAAACGGCTTGATGTGTGTGAATTTGGAGAAATTGCAGATATTAAAATCGGTATTGTTACTGGTGATAACGGGTTTTTTATAATTAACAAAGAACTTGCTTTAAAAAACAGATTAACAACTGCGATGTTAAAGCCAATTGTAACAAAATATAGAATGATATCAGGCCTTGCCTTAACTAATGATGATCTTGATCACGAGATTAACAGCAAGGTAAAGTGTTTACTGGTTGATTCAACAGCGATGCGAAAAAACAGTACATCACTTATAGACTATCTTGAAACATATCCAGCTGATAGGTTTGATTCTAATAAAACATTCGCTAAAAGAAGAATCTGGCATAGGCCAAACGATGGCAAAATTCCAGATGCTTTTATGTCATACATGCAACATAATGGCCCGAGAATCGCGTTAAATACAGTACGTACCACTTGTACAAATACAATTCATAGAATTTATTTCAAGAATATTTCCGAACAAAAACAGAAAATGGCTACAATCTCTTTCTTATCGACTCTAACTCAAATATCCGCTGAAATTGAGGGAAGAAGTTATGGATCAGGTGTTTTAAAGCAAGAGCCAAGTGAAGCAAGGAAACTTAAAATTTTTCTTCCGGCTCAATGGAACATTAATGAAGTGAATATTCTTTACACAAAAATAGATAATTTGCTCCGAGCGGGAAACCCCGACGAAGCAAGAATTGAGGCAGACAAAGCTATATACTCTGTTCTCAATATTAATAGCAAAACGGCATCCACTCTGGATCAAATGCTAATAAAGTTACGTAGGATTCGGCAGAGATAGAAGAGGTTGTTTAATGGACTTACAAGAAAAGACGATACAACTTCGTGAAGAAATTGCCAACGAGTTGAAGATGCCTGCTTTGAACTATGGCCGCATCCTTGAACTTTCTTCCAAGCTCTCTGCTTTGGATCCTGACTTTGTCCGTTTTTCCGTCGATGCGGGACATATAAGCCGTTTGGGTAGAGAGTTGGTAGGACGTCAAGAAACTGCAGTATCTGAGTTAGTAAAAAATGCATATGATGCCGACTCCACATTAGTAAAGGTAACTTTTATAGATTCGGATGACAAAGGTGGTAGCCTTAGGATATGGGATAACGGCCACGGAATGACTAGAGAGCAATTAGTTGGCGGTTTTATGCGACTCTCTACATCAGACAAACTGCATAACCCTATTTCTCCAATTTACAAGCGATCTAGAGCAGGTCGTAAAGGGATTGGCCGATTTGCAGCACAAAGACTCGGAAACAGACTGACTTTAAAAACAAGATCCGCTGAAGATGGCCATCCCCTGAGGTTACGTATTAATTGGTTGGAATTTGGGCATGATCAGGAAATATTCAGTATCGCCAATAAGCTTGAGGTTTTAGAAAAGGAGAGAAGACCTGGAACTACTCTATATATCGGCGATCTCTGCGATGCTTGGACGGACTCGCAAATTAGACGTGTTTACCGGTATATAAGTGAATTATTGCAGCCGTTCCCTCTTTCTAAAATTGAGAAAAAGAATGAAAAAGATCCTGGGTTTAAAGTAGTTTTTTACAGGCAAACTGGAGATGATGAACGTCAGGTTATTGCAGATGATGAGACAGAAATTTTTAGTCATTCTGTGGCAACAATTGAAGGATGGGTAGACGACGATGGTTTCGGTTACGTCTCGTTCAATAGCAAAAAACTTAAGCTCGATGAAAGTGATTTACCAGTAAGTCGCTTAAGGAATGAAATCGAGCCCTACCAAGAACTACGAAATATTCATTTCAAGGCTCACTATTTTATATATTCAGCTGATTTTATCTCTGGCCATCAATTATCTCGTATCACTGAGTTGGCGAAAACAAAAGGTGGCATGCGTGTTTACAGAAATGGATTCCGGGTGTTGCCATATGGAGAGCCATACAATGATTGGCTGAAATTAGACGCATCAACACGTGCTCGGGCAATTCTGCCGGCTCATGCAAATAATAACTTTTTTGGGTACGTCGAGATTAAAGACCAAGAAGGAACGCTATTTGAGGAAACTGCTAGTCGCGAAGGTTTAATTGAAAATAGTGCTTTTGGAGAGCTGTCTGAATTCGTTTCAAGTGCACTAAAATCAGCTGTGCTTAGAATTGCATCTGTTCGAGATAAGAAACAGACAGCAGGGCAGCGTGATTGGAAATCCAGCAAGGACACCTCTCCTTCTGATAAGGTCAGAAACGCTGCGGGTAAAATTGTAACTGAAATGTTTGCAGTACTTAAGACAGCTGCACCAACTGATGAAGAAGTGGGGCGTGCGCAGACAAAAAGCATTGAACGCCTTGCGGATGAGTTAAACACAGCAGCCGATGAGCAAGAAGTTTTAGTAGCATCTTATTTACAAGAAATTGGCATGCTTAGGGTTCTTGCCAGCCTTGGACTTACAATTGGTCAATTTACTCATGAAATTCGCCATAACCTCTCAGCCCTGCGTGCGGATATCGACTATTTCGAGTCTTATTCAGAGCCAGATACTGAGGAGTACGAGACTAGCATTAGACTAAAGACCAATTTCAAGTCCCTTCAAAATTATGCCGCTTACTTTGATGCATCAATTGCTGCGAACGTAAAAAGGGAAGTACACCCAATTGAGTTGTCAGACGTAATTAACCGGTTTAAAAGAGTGATTGAGCCAATCACTGAACGTTATTTGATCGATATAACAACGGAAATATTGGATTATGACCTTTATACTAAGCCGATGCACCCTTCCGAATGGACTTCAATTCTCTTTAATTTTATGACTAATGCAAAAAAAGCCATCGATAGAGCTGGCGTAGATGGTAAAATTCACATCAGTGCCGGTCGTGAAGACGGCATGGTGTATCTCGATTTTGCAGACAATGGCGACGGCATTTCGCCAGAAATTGAGGATCGCATCTTTGATGCCTTTTTTACCACTACCAGTTCAGCAGGTACGTTAGCAGAAGAAAATGAAGAGATACTGGGTACAGGACTTGGTCTTAAAATTGTAAAAGACATAATTTCTAGTGCTGGAGGTGACATCGAGTTGATTGACCCTCCGGATGGTTTTACTACGTGTTTCCGTGTCGAAATACCAGAAGCAAAAGAGGGGGAACTCACGGATGCCTATTAACTATTTGTATCTGGACGATGAAAATCAGCAGAAGGTAAAACCCGATATTGATATGCTGATGCGGAAAGAGCCCTCTTTAAATATTAAATATGGTTTTCCAGAGGAATTCTCACTTCAAATTAAAGATATCAAGAAGCAGGGTTTTGATGGGCTTATACTCGATCTGAGACTTGATCAACTTAGTAATGAAGCAAAGCAAAAAGCTGGTTATGGTGCTTATTCTTTAGCGCAAGAACTTCGAGTAAGGGCGACAGACGGAAGGATAAATGATATTCCCATTATGCTGTGCTCTTCAGAGCTCAATCTACAAAGATCATATACTAAAGAGAACACCAGTCATGACCTGTTTGATGACCTTTATTTGAAAGAAGACTTTGCTAATCATTCAGTTCTTATAGCAAAAAAACTTGTATCTTTAGCTGTTGGCTATAAGAAGATATCTGAAGTTACTGAGGGAAAAGCTAAAAATATTCACAAAGTTCTTGGCTTAACTGAAGAAGAGGCAAATGGCTTGGATTCAAGGATATTTTCAAGATTTGGGGAGTCTACGTCAAAGCTTCCGACACATTTCTACGCGATGTTTATTCTCAAGGAATTAATTAAAGTCCCTGGTCCACTTCTAGAAGAGGCATTTATTGGTGCAAGACTAGGCGTTAATATCACAGGTTCACCTGATTGGGATAAGCTAAAACTTAAATTGGCGAGCCTTGCTTATAGCGGACCTTTTGGAGATGCGTGGCCGCGATGGTGGTGGTTTAAGATTGAAAACTGGTGGAATACTCTTCCCGATTGCCCTGGAAAATTAAAGAATTTATCTGCGGCTAAACGAGTTGAGTTTCTAAGGAAATTAACAAAACTGACGAGGTTACAGGCAGCAGTTCCAATTAATGAAGGTTATAATGATTCTTATTGGACAATTTGTTCAGCGCTAAAACGCCCTTTAAATCCTCTGGATGGTTTCATTATCGCCGGTGATGATCCTAAACCATGGCAGGAAAAGCTGTATATCTCACTCAAAGCCGCAATCGAACGAACCGGATATACAGAAGGTATAAAAGTTAATCCTGTTGAGCTCGAGCGTTTTCAAAAATACAAAGAAGCAATGAAGAAAGCCCGTGGCAAAAAAAATTAATTGCAATAATTATCGCATTGAGCGATCTAGCGAGTTAAGGCAAATGGCGAACATCCTTACACGTTCTGCTGTTTGTGGGGATGTTTCTCCAATCGAGTCGGCAAAAGAGTCTTGCCGTAACGAATGTCCTTCTGGCACTGATTCGTGGGGTTATGATATTAGTAAACTCATATTCCGAATTGATAATCAAAAACACACTCAACCGAAAGACATTGTGGACCTTAATTTAGAGTTGTCTGTTTCACTTACAGGAACTTGTCACAATGACGACTATGATGCCGATTCAATAAAAAGTCTGGCTGTAGATTTTGTGATTTCTGGGAAAAGGGCTAGCGGAGGAAGCTGTTATTGTTCCTGGCATCATGACCGACATATTGAGGGTGCCAATGATGAAGATCCTCAATTTGCCCACCCTCACTATCATTTTCAACATGGTGGGAATAAGATGTGGGGGGATGTTGATTTTGGTTCTGCTATGGTGTTTGAAAGCCCACGAATTGCCCATCCGCCATTAGATGGGATTTTGGCTATCGATTATGTCGTATCCAATTTTTGTGGGAACAAGTGGAGAACATTGTTGGATGAAGGTGAGTACGTGAACCTTGTAGAAAGCGCACAGAAAAGACTTTGGCGGCCATATGCAATTTCAACTGCCTCACGATGGTCTAATGAAGTGTCAAGTAGTTGGTTGCCACAGAATTTATGGCCTCAGATGATTATGTAATTCCGATTACAAACTTAACAGCAAAGGCGGCCAAATCGGCCGTCTTTGCTGTATTCGCTTCCTTTCAACGCAGGGAGAATTTCGGGGTCAGTATATTTAACTCATCGATTCCGCACTAAAAGCCTCGTTATCTTCGACCAAAATCGAAACTTTTTGACATAAGTTTCGATTTGCCGTAATATCTATCCCATGGAAACGATCTATTATCAGCTAAATCCCTGGTGGGAAGGGAATCTGCCAGATGTCGGCATCCTCCGGGAAGCCTATCTCCGCCCTCTTCTGGATAATCGCGACCGTCGCCAGGTGGAAATCCTGCTTGGCAGCCGCCGGGTAGGCAAGACAACCCTCCTCCGGCAACTCATCAGCGAACTTCTGGCATCGGGAATCAACCCCCATGACATCTGTTTTCTGGCTCTGGATCACCCCGCCTTGTCAGGCACCTCCATCACCGACCATCTGAAGGTATTCCGCACGCTTTTCGACCACCCCCGCAACCGCCGGCTCTTTCTCTTTCTGGACGAGGTTCAGGACAGCCCTGCCTGGGAGGTGGAACTTAAGTCATTATACGATACCGAACAACTCAAGCTCTATTGCACCGGTTCCACCTCGGCGCTTCTAACGCGTCAGGGGGGTAAGCTGACTGGACGGCAGATAACGACTACCATTTTTCCGCTTTCTTTCACCGAATTCATCGATTTTCGCGGGCCACGCCCAAAAATGGCGGAGGATTACCGCTATGAGCGGCTGGCTCAGGATTATCTGGTGACCGGCGGCTACCCTGAGGAGGTGCTTAGCCCCAATCCGGCCTACCTCGCCAATCTGCTGGAGGATATTCTCGCTCGTGACCTGATGCGGCTCTTCCCGATCAAAAAGCCTGCAGTGCTGAAGGCTCTTGTGCGGCTTGTCGCCGCCTCGGTCGGAGGACGGACCAGCTTCAACCGGTTGTCATCACTCCTCGGGATTTCTCTTGATACCGCCAAAGAGTACGTCGGCTATCTTGAAGCGGCCTATCTGGCTGCCTCAATGGGCAAGTGGACCACTTCGCACTCCGAGCGGGTCTATTCTCAGAAGAAATTATACCTGTGGGACATGGGGATCAAAACGGTCTGTACCGGTCCGGGGGACGAGGGGGCACGAGCGGAGAATGCGGTCTATCTTGAACTGTTGCGGCGGGGGATTGAAACCGGCTATTACGCAGAGAGCGAGCGTGAGGTCGATTTTGTTGTCGGATCGGTGAAAACACCCCTGCCGGTTGAGGTGAAGATGCTGGACATGCTTGATCCCAAGGACAAGCGTCTTTCCGGGCTGGCGTTGTTTGTGCGTCGTTTTCCGGCCACCCGGCGCGCTCTTGTGGTTACCCGTACCGTACAGGCGACCATACCCTACCATGGAATAGAGCTTCAGGCTGTTCCGCTTTGGCGTTTTTTGCTGGATGCCGGGCGCTATTTAAACGATTGAACCCTCGTCCGTCCACAACTCCAAACAATGGTGAAGGCGGTCTTTTCTATTAGGGCAACCTCTGGGGTCAGGGGGTCGGGATTGACTTTTGGATATTTGCTGACAAGTTGCCGCCATGATTCGCAAACCCGCATTCTCTTTCCGCCCTGATTCCAGTAATGTACGCCGCCTGACACTCCTACTGGTTATCACGCAGCAATTCGCTTGACATTAGTATCCAAATGAATACACTCTATTTATGAACATCTTCCAGAAATCCGATGAATTCGATGCTTGGCTGGCAGGCATGAAAGACCATGTCGGAAAAGCCCGGATTGCTTTGCGCCTTGATCGTGCATCAAAAGGCAATTTTGGTGACTGTGAGCCGGTGGGAGGAGGGGTTTCGGAGATGCGGATTCACTGCGGCCCCGGCTATCGGGTGTATTTCACCCGGCGGGACGCGGTGATATACCTGTTGCTGTTGGGTGGTGACAAATCGACCCAGAAGCGTGACATCAAGCGTGCCATGGAAATGGCGAGTACGTTATGAGGATTAATACCATGACCAATTTTACCCCATTTGACGTTGCTGATTACCTCGACAACGAAGAGACTATTGCCGCTTATTTGACGGGAGCACTGGAAGACCCGGATCCGGACGTTTTTCTTATGGCGGTGAAGGCAGTGGCTCGTGCGCGAGGCATGACTCAACTGGCAAAGGATGCCGGCCTGGGGCGCGAAAGCCTTTACAAAGCGCTCTCTCCTGGATCAAAGCCACGTTACGAGACGGTAATGAAAGTGGTTAGAGCGCTGGGGGTAGATCTGCATGCCGAAATGCGTCATGCCTTGTAGTTAAATCAGCAACTAACCGGAGCTATTGACCTGATTATTACTTATCGTCCATATTGCATTAGCGTTGCAATTTAGACGATAAGTGGCAATGTTGGAACCGTACCATTCCAACCTGACCAAACGGCTGGTGAAAACCCCCAAGCTGTACTTCCTGGATACCGGCCTCTGCGCCTGTCTGAGACCCAGTGATCCACCACTGAAACGCTGGAGTTCCGGCTGAAACAGCCCTTAAAAGCTCAAAAAAGAGGGCGACCTTACAAAAAAACAGAGGAGTGCCCTTAATTGAAAACTTATGAAATGAGTAAAGATAATAAGACTCTTGTCACCGAAGAAAAGGTGAAGTCTGCCCCTCTGATGAAGCTGCCTGATCTGAAAGCCCTCAGAGAAGCACGAGGGGTGACGATAGAGGACATCATCCTCAAGACGAGGATCAACGCCACCATTCTGAATGCTATTGAAAACGGCGTGTTTCATCTCCTCCCGAAACCTGTTTATACAAAAAAATTCATCGAGAACTATGCAGAAGCTATCGGTATTGATGCGGGAATCATCCTTGCCCATTATCAGCGCTATGTGGACGAAAAACAGGCCGTGTCGGAAGAAATCACGGTCGTCAAAGCGCCGATCGCTTTTGACCGCAAACCATTAAAGCGGTATTTTTTGTACGCCGTACTTGCCGTGGCGATAATTGCCACCGCCTTTTTCATGTATTCCTTCTTTAATAAGCAAGAGCCGCATGGGATCATTCAACGCAACGTGATTGTTGACGAGCAGAAGGAAGTCGTTCCCAAGCCAGCCCCCGCCGTGAAAGAGCCGCCCCAGGAGGCTGTGAGCAATGTCCCCCAGGCACCGCCGCCGGCAATCATCCAAAAAGAAACAACGCAGACCCCAAGCAATGCCCACCTTAATCTGCTTATTGAGGCAACGGGAGAAAGCTGGCTTAATATCACCGAAGATCATCAGCCTCCCTACCAGGTCACCTTGAAGACGGGGGAAAAATTGACCCGCAATGCCCGGGAGTTTTTTATCGTCGATGTGGGGAATGCAGCCGGGGTCAACATCACTTTTCAGGGCACCTCATTGGGAAATTTGGGCCGGAAAGGGCAGGTCGTGCATCTTCGTCTTCCGCAGCAGTAATGTCGTCTGAGCAGTTTTATCAATCAGGCGCTCGATGACGGTTGCCTGTTTGTGATACGTCTTCAAATCATTCAGCAGACGAGCCAACGAAGGTAGCGCTTTGATCCGGATTTGGAATGAGGACGTAAAAAGGAGTTGAACCATGAAAAATATGAAGGAATATTTTGCCACCGGTGACCTGTTTGCCCGGCATAACGGTATCGAACTGGATGATATCGGTCCCGGACGGGCCAGAGCCAGCATGAAAATAGAGCCGTACCACTTTAACGGTGCGGGGACGGTGCATGGCGGCGCCATCTTTACCCTGGCGGATTACGCATTTGCGGCCGCTTCGAATTCACATGGCAGGCTGGCGATGGGGATCAATACCAGTGTCAACTTTGTCAAAGCGGCACTGAAGGGAACGCTGTACGCGGATGCGGTTGAACAGTCGAAAGGGGCAAAACTGGCCTCGTATTCTGTCATGATCACCGATGATGCGGGTGATGTCGTTGCAATTTTCCAGGGGATGGTGTACCGGAAAAAGGAATCGATTCTGCCGGCTGAGTAGAGCATATAAACCAATTTCACGTGAGGATACAATAAACCTAGAAAAAGATGTTAAACACAGAGACACAGAGTTCACAGAGGATAAACCTTAGATTAGACAGTAGGTTAGACGGTTAAAAACAAAAAATACTGTTCACCCTTATAGTGACGTCATTTTTGTTTGGAAACTCAATGATTACTCTGTGTTCTCTGTGCCTCTGTGTTTCAAATTCCGGTTTTAGGATGAATGGCGCCGATACAAAAATGGTCTATGATTTTAACGTTGCGTCGTCGCGTCGTCGCTTAATAGCGCCTACTTTTGGTGCGTGAGAAAAGATTTACGTCTCTCAGTATTGCAATTCGTTTTTGTGAAATATACGCCACCCGGTTTCTGACCGGCATCGCTTCCAGCCCGCTTTGATCAATCCCCAGTTCCCGCGTATTCATCCCCGCAATCCTGACAACGTTGTCCCAACCGGTCATCGGCGGGTTGTCCGCTTTGTCAGCAGCCGCAACCAGCGGGAGAATCTCCACAATGCCGGCTTTAAGTGCCTGCTCAGCCATGTCAAGTTTCGTTGCATCCCGCAGAGAATCCCACAGGTTGGCTTTGCCATGCAGAGTGCTGATCCAGGCCAGCGCTTTGCGGTGAGTTGCTGAAAGGCAGAGTCGATTACAAAACTCCACCGCCACGCTGAAACCGGCATGGTCATGGCCGTGATGTTTGGGGTAGAGCACTGGATCTGTGGCAAGCTTGCCGAGATCGTGAAAGAACCCGCAAAAACGGGCCAGCGGGTCGTCACCCCGGGCCGCAACCCGCTGCAGCACCTGGATGGAGTGGCTGAACAGATCCCCTTCCGGGTGGTGCTGCACGGGACCGGCAGGGATTGCCGGCATGCGGAACAGCTCCGGAAGAAATTCAGCTCCGACACCGAACTCGATCATCCGCTGAAAGAATCGTTCCGGAGTTTTCCGTGCCAGCGCTTTCAGCATTTCACCGCTGAAACGCTCTACCGGCATGCCTCTCAACAGATCGGACCAATTTTCTCTCAGGATCAGAGCCACCGTTTCCGGCGCCATCAGCCATCCATCCGCCTCGAAGCGGAAGGCGCGAAAAACCCGCAGCGGGTCGCCGGTGAGGGAGCTGTCGCTACATGCTCTCAACCACCCGCCCGCAATGTCCGCGTTACCTCCCAGGGGATCAATCACTGTTCCGGACAGAGTCATTGCCATGGCGTTGATCGTAAAATCACGTCTGCGAAGATCATCCTCAAGATCATCCATGCTGCTGATGCGGGTTATTTCTATTGAGCCGGATTGCGGAACATGCTTGAAGTAGATTGTGGAGGCACTGGCCGGTTCCACGAGCCGGAAGCCGAGTTCACATAGTTCATTATGGGGAAGAGCAGCGACCAGGTCGATATCCTGACTTTCTCTCCCCGACAGCAAGTCGCGGACGGTACCGCCGACGAGGATGATCCGGTCATGGTACGGGCGGGGGAAGAGGTTTTTCAGAAAGGTAATGAGTGCGGTCACAGTAAACTCAATATAAAAGCTGAAACGGAGATGGAAAGGCTCCTATAAGATCATGTTTCACGCGACGACGCGACGAAAAGCGGAACTAAAATTTTATTTTTGATTTAAAGCGTTGCGTCGTCGCCTAGAGGCGCCTACTTTTGGTGCGCCGTTGCGTGAAAATAAGGTTATTTAAGTTTGACGGGTTCTATTTCTTCCTGCTTTTATCCGGCACCGGCAGTTTAAGGAACTGTAGCACCTGGACCATATCGTCCCAGACACTCCAGAATGAATCGGAATTGCCGCCGGTTCGGAGCAGATAGGAGGGGTGATAGGTCGGCATGAGCGGCATGCCGTGGAAATCGTGAAATTTCCCCCGCATCTTTGAAATAGGGGTCTTCGTCTGCAGTAGGGCCTGCGCTGCTGAGGTGCCGAGGGCAACGATCACTTCCGGTCTGACCGACTGAAGCTGTCGCAGCAGAAACGGAGAACAGGCGCTGATCTCATCGCTTTCAGGAGGACGGTTTTGCGGCGGACGACATTTGACTACATTGCATATGTATACATCCTCGCGTTTCAGCCCCATTGCTGTGATAATGCGATTGAGCATTTTACCGGCATCACCGACAAACGGCTCCCCTTGCGTATCCTCGTCGGCTCCGGGCCCTTCGCCGACAAACACGAGCCGTGCGCGCGGATTCCCGACTCCGAACACCAGGTTTTTTCTGGTGACGCCCAGCTTGCAGCGCTGGCATGGCCCCAGATTTTTTCTGATCTGCTCAAGAGTTTCATGCGACTCTGCTACGTTTTGCTGGGCATTTATGGTGCGATCCCGGTCAGTTTTCGGAGCACTAGTTTGCTGCCGCATGGTATCCGGTACGGTTGTCGACATCAGTTCAGGCGGAATGCCATCCAGACCGCTTTCCTGAAGATCTTCGAGATAGGCCGTGAGGGATGCCGCCAGGTGGGTTTGGATGGAATGTCGGGTTGAGTAGGACTTCACGGGAACATCTCCGGCATGGTATTTTTGTATGCAGCGTAGTACAATCAAAGATGGAATCGTATCAGCAATCTATCAGTAAGCACACAGCCTGTCAAAACGAAAGAACTCTATGATTTTTCTGTTTGTTGCAATTGTTGCAGTCCTGTTTCCGCCCGATGCCCTTGCCTGGGGCGGGGGTATTCATCTCCAGCTGGGCTCCCAGGTGCTCGCAGATCTGGGAAGCCTTCCGGGTAATATGGCGGCACTTCTGGCTGCCCATCCAAAAGATTTTCTGTATGGCTGCCTTGCTCCGGATATTACTCTCGGCAAGAAGTACACGCATTCGCTGCTGAACTGTCATCGCTGGGGGATCGGCCGGATCCTGTTAAAAGAAGCCGGAAATGACCATCAGAAAGCCTGTGCATACGGGTATCTCTGCCACCTTGCGGCAGATACGGTTGCTCACAATTACTACGTCCCCTACAAGATCATCCGGTCATTCCCGACGATAACAATGAAACACACCTATTGGGAGATGCGTTTCGAGTTGTTTGTGGAGAAGGAGATATGGGAGCTGGCATCCATTGTCTGCCGTGCTGATCGGCGTGCCAACGATGTATTGCTGCGCAACGTACTGACGACGACTATCTTCTCCTTCGGGACTAACCGGAAAATTTTTAATTCCATCATGGTGCTGTCACGGATGGAGAAACTGCAGAAGATTGTACATACGCTCTCCAGCAAGTCGCGGTACCAATTGTCGGAAGCCGACCGGGACGAGTACATGCAATTGTCCCGGGAAGCTATTTTCGATTTTCTGCAGCATCCGGACGATTCAAAATTTCTGAAAGTTGATCCAACCGGCGAAAGGGCGTTGGCGGCGGCGGACGGTCTGCGCAAAAGCCTGAAGCTGCGCTATAAAAGCGGATTCATGTCAAAGGAGGAAGGATTTGAGGAGGTTGAGGCGATCCGGAGTACTTTGTGCAAGTCTCTGCACAATCCGGAACTGTTGAAGAAACTGTACGTCTGAAAGGGCCGGTTAATAAATCTCCGGCTTACGATCGTTAAAGCAGGGTATCTGAGCTCGCCAGTCGTTCATAACCTGCATGTCGAGCGAAGCGTAAATTTCACCCTCGCCTTCCCCCGCATCGGCCAAAACATATCCCTTTGCATCGATAATCATGCTCATGCCGAAAAAATCAAGTTTGCCGATGAGTCCGCAGGCGTTGCAGGCGACAACATAGAGCTGGTTTTCCATCGCCCGGGCCCGCAGCAGCGTGCGCCAGTGCTCCTGGCGAGGTTTGGGCCATTGTGCCGGCACGCAGATCACCTCGGCGCCTTCAAGCGCCAGCCGTCGAGACAGTTCGGGAAAACGGAGGTCGTAACAGATGATAATCCCGATTTTGCCGATTGATGTATCTGCCAGCAGCCATGAGTCACCGCCGGAGAAAGCGTTATGCTCACCCAGCAGCGAGAAGAGGTGCATTTTGCGATACACTCCGGCAATTTTCCCGTTGTCGACCACATACACCGTGTTGAACACCTTGTCGCCGTTTGGTTCCGGCATACTGCCGATGATTACCATCTTGTGCCGGGCCGAAAGATCCAGCAGTTCGGCAACTATCCCCTCTGTCCGCAGAGCCAGTTCATTGAGATTCCGGTAGGAAAAACCGCTTGACCACATTTCCGGCAGTACGGCCAGATTTGCTCCCTGACCGGCAACGCGGAGAATGGCAGCACGAACGTATGTCAAATTGGCATCGACATCCCCCGGTTTGACGTTAAACTGGATGGCGGCGGCGTGTATCGGACTCATCTTTCTACCTCGTCAGCTGAGAACTCAGATAGGCATTGATGACATTGAAATAAATCTCCCGGGGTTTGCTGGTGCCGTCACTCTGGGCGATCATCCCCTCACTCTCCATCATCTCAACGATCCGTGCGGCGCGGTTGTAGCCGATGCGCAGTTTGCGCTGAACCATTGAAATGCTGGCCTGCTTTGTCTCCACCACCAACCGCAATGCATCCTCCCACCGTTCGTCCTGCACTTCGTCGTCACTGCTCCCCTTTTCGTCACTGTCCTTCATCTCCAGGATCGACTTCTCGTAGACAGGTTTGCCCTGTTTTTTAAGGAAATCGACTACCCGCTGTACTTCGGAGTCGGAAACAAACGCCCCGTGGATACGCTGCAGGCGTGAAGTGCCGGGAGGCATATAGAGCATATCGCCGGAACCGAGCAGACTTTCTGCGCCGTTGCAGTCAAGAATGGTACGCGAATCGACTTTCGACGTTACCTGGAAGGAGATACGCGACGGCAGGTTGGCCTTGATCAGGCCGGTGATGACATCCACCGACGGTCGCTGGGTTGCCAGGATCAGGTGAATACCGGAGGCGCGGGCTTTCTGGGCCAGGCGGGCAATATGCTCCTCGACTTCACGTCCGGCGACCATCATCAGGTCGGCCAGCTCGTCGACAATCACGACAATATAGGGGAGGTGGCTGTGCTCCAGAATGTCGCCATCATCAACGACAAAGGGGATCGGATCGGGATCGGTAACTTCTTCTCCATCTTCGACAATCTCTTCAAGTTCTTCGATAATTTCGGCATCGGAAATACTGCCGTGCTCTTCCTGTTCGAGCAGCTCTCCGGCCAGTTTTTTGTTGTAGGAATCGATATTGCGCACCCCCTTGTCAGAAAGGAGCGTATAGCGGCGTTCCATCTCGTTTACCGCCCATTTCAGCGCCAGCGAGGCTTTCTTCGGTTCGGTCACCACCGGCAGCAGCAGGTGCGGAATCCCTTCGTACATGGAAAATTCCAGCATCTTGGGGTCCACCATGATCATGCGCACATCTTTGGGTGTGGAGGTATAGAGCAGGGAGAGGATCATGGTGTTGATCGAGACTGACTTTCCGGAGCCGGTTGAACCGGCCACCAGCAGATGGGGGGCTTTGGCCAGATCGGTCACAACCGGAAGACCGGCGATGTCCTTGCCGAGAGCCAGCGGCAGCTTCATTTTGCTGTGCGAAAAATGCTCGCAGTTGAAAATATCACGCAGAAAGACCATGTCGCGGTCACGATTGGGGACCTCGATGCCGACGACCCCCTTGCCGGGGATCGGGGCAACAATGCGGATTGACATGGCCTGCAGCGCCATAGTCAGGTCGTCGGTAAGGCCGGCAATGCGGCTGATCTTGATCCCAGGGGCCGGAGCGAATTCATACATGGTGATGACCGGGCCGGGGCAGATTTCCACGACTTCGCCGTCAATGTTGTAATCTTTAAGTTTTTTCTCCAGCAGCCGGGCATTCATCGTCAGGGCATCACGATCGAGCGTTTTCTCCGTGGCAGGAGGGACATCCAGCAGCGAGAAGGGAGGAGTATGGAAATCGCCTTCGGCTTTGATGAATTCGAAGGTTTCCTGAACGGCAGAGGTCTTGGCATCTTCCTTCTTTTTGTCTTTTTCTTTCTTGACGAGGTTGGGGCGCGGTGGCGGGGGTGCCATCGGTTTGATAACCGGTCCGCCGGTCGTTGCAGTCCCCGAGAGACCATCCTGTTTCGCCTTGGCGCGGCTCAATTCGTCGCGGGTATGGGTGCGGCGCTCCTGCCAGGCAGCCCATTTGTGCTTGAAGTTCTCCAGCCACCACCCGGCAAACAGGATAAAGGAAAATTTCGACAGGATCATGACCGAGGCGGCCAGAAGCGGCAGCAGGAGAAGGAGGGCGCCGGTAACGCCGACGGTACTCTTGAGCGCACGGGACACCACGACGCCGATTGCTCCGCCGGTAGCGACCTGCTGTCCGAAGAAAACGGTCTTGTCACGGAAAAAGGCAAACAGGGTTGCCAGTGAGAAAAGCAGGCCGAATGCGGCGGCCAGTTTATACGAGCGGAGGCGGATCTCTTTGAAGCGGAAGAGAGTATAGGCCATATAGAGCAGCGCCAGCGGGATCAGATACGAGGCGAGGCCGAAGCTGATAAAGAACAGATCGGCTATCTGTGCTCCCAGCCTCCCACCGAGGTTATGAATTCCCCCCTCGTTGGAGTAACTGTTCCAGGAGACATCTGCGGTATTATATGTCAGAAACGAAAGCAGGAAGAAGGCTCCGACAGTCCCCAGCGCCATCCCCTGCAGCTCTTTGGTCAGCTTTTCTTTTTTGGCATCTTCTGCGCTCATGCGGTAATAAATTCCTTATGTGTGGATAAACGCGGCTATATTACCTGTAATCCGGGGGGGGAGGCAAAGGAAAAAAACGGAATAAATCAGAAGAGTCTCTGCACCGTATCCCCCTGCTTGATGGTTCCACCTGCCAGCACCCTGGCAAAGATCCCTTCTTTCGGCATGACACAGTCACCCGCCTGATAAAAGATGGCACAGCGGGTGTGGCATTCCTTGCCGATCTGGGTTACTTCCAGCTCAGCTTTGCCGATCTGCAGACGGCTACCGATCGGGAGCGAGACGAGATCGATACCGCTGGTGGTGATGTTCTCGGCAAAGTCACCGGCGCTGACATCCAGCCCCATCGCCCGCATCTTGTCTATGCTTTCCTGCGCCAGCAGGCTTACCTGCCGATGCCAGTCACCCGCATGGCCGTCACCGACAATGCCGTGATTTTCCCGGAGTTCCACCGCTTCGACCGGTTTCTTGCGCTCCCCTTTATTCTCGCTGATACAGACCGCCAGCACCGAAGCCATGTAATTACCCTCCAACCTGCGACATCGTGAAATTCCTGTGAACATACCCGTCCTGCGATATTCCGTGCCGCTCCGGTTTCCCCGAGATGATTCCCTTCAGTACCTCTGCCAGCGCCTGCCGGTCGGGTGGGCGCAGCCAGGGAACCAGGTCTGTCCTCTCGTCGGAGAAAAGGCATCCCTTGGCCTGGCCGGTTGAAGTAACTCTGATGCGGTTGCATTCACTGCAGAAGTGTCCGGATACCGCCGTGATAATGCCGATGCTGCCGCTTGCGCCGGGGATGCGAAAATCACGTGACGGCCCGGCAAACGGACCTTTGTCCACCTGTTCCAGCGTGTATTTCCCGGCGATCCGCTCAATAATTTCCTCTCCGGAAATACAGTAACGCTGCCAGCCATCCTCTTTGATCGCCGGCATATACTCTATGAAGCGGATTGAATTGCCGTGCGACAGGGTCATGTCAGCGAAGTCGAGTATTTCACTGTCGTTGACGCCACGCATTATCACACAATTGATCTTGGGCGGGGGAAAACCGGTCTTCTCCGCGGCATCCAGTCCGGCCAGCACCTTTTTCAGGTTGCCGCCACGGGTGATCTCGCTGAAGGTGTTCGGATTGAGGGAGTCGAGACTGACATTGAGGCGCTGAACACCGGCGTGATACAGGTCGGCAGCCATTTCCTCCAGCAGCAGACCATTCGTGGTCAAAGCCAGATGTCGCAGTCCGGGAATCCGGGCCAGTTGTTCAAGAAAACTGACGATACCGTTCCGTACCAGCGGTTCTCCCCCGGTAATGCGGATTTTCTCGATTCCTATCTCAACAGCGATACTGGCAATCAACAACAGCTCTTCGTAGGAGAGCACGGCATTATGCCCCTTCTTGACGATGCCCTCTTTCGGCATGCAATAAAAACAGCGCATATTGCAGCGGTCTGTGACAGACAGGCGAAGGTAGTTGATGGTTCTGCCGTGTGAATCAGTCAGCTGCATGAGCACTCTTCTGCGATGGTTCGCTGCTGTCTGTCAGCCGTTGGTACTCTTCCGGAGTATTGATGTTACGGAATGATGAGAAATCGGGATCAAGGAGGGCAATTTTTCCGCGCGGCACCAGTCTGACATGTGCCAGATCGAAGAAAGAGAGGATGCGACGCTCTCCCGACCGCAGCATCTTTTCCATTTTGGGCAGACTGCTCTTTGCGTAGACGGCGTGCAGCGGTTCAAGCCCGCCGGGGGTCTCAGGTATGACAACATCCACTCCGCCCGGCATATTGCTCAATTCACGGATCAGTTTTGGATTGAGGCCCGGCATGTCGCAGCCGGTGACAAAGGCCCGCTCCGCAACGCAACAGGTGAGGGCGGCGTGAATGCCGCCAAGGGGGCCCATGCCGGGATAGATGTCAGCAATCTTGCGGCAGGGGATAAAATCATAGGATTCAGGTGAATTGGTTACCAGAATTACTTCGTCAAACAGTTCGGCCATACGTTTGTAGGCCGTCTCAATCATACGTTCTCCACAGATCTCCAGGAGCGCTTTGTTTTTTCCCATGCGGCTTGATTCGCCCCCAGCCAGAATCACACCCGCTATGCCGGAAAACCGGGCCTGTGCAGCCATCCGCACCCGCTCCGGACAGGCGGCCAGGCGAAAACTCTCGCCCCGTACATATCCTGCCAGGCCGATTCCGGCTTCACTGCAGATATGTACCGCCATGTTTGTCGGCGAGGTGCGTGAAGCTATCAGTGCCACCCCGAAAGAAGCGGCTTTGGCTGCCATTTCCGATGACACCCGCCCCGAAGTCAGCAGCAGGCATCCATTCAGGTCAATACCGGAGAAAAGTGCCTGCCCCGCCAGACGGTCTATGGTGTTATGGCGCCCCAGGTCTTCAGCATGCAGCAGAATCCGGGTGCCGTCGCTGATCGCGGCTGAATGGATACCGCCGTGGCGGCCATAACGCTCGGAGAGGTGCGACATCTCACGCATCATGGCGAATATGGCTTCGGGGGGGAAGGTGATGTCCGGGTGCGCACTCTTCGGCGCACCGGCGTTAAAGGAGAAGGAGACACCTGCCCCGCATCCGGAGGTCAATACCGGTGTCAGGCGTTCCGGAAGTTCTCCCCGGATCCGGACATTGGCTTCTCCGGATTCTTCGCACACGCCCATGGCCAGAAAATCACCGATTTCACGCACAAAACCCTGTGTACGCAGAAAACCGACCACCAGGAAGCGCAGGTCATGAGGCGAGGCAACCAGGGTAGCGATCTCACGGCCATTGACCGTCAACTTGACCGGAAATTCGGCGGGGTACTCGTCAGGTATTTCGCTGGTGATGCCTTTGTCGTATCGGAGCATGGGGGCGTTTATCCTGAAATGCCAAGATTGAAGTAGAAAATTGGTGTGCCGAAAAAATGGATGCAGTTTTCAAATTGGATTGGCGTAGTACATGGGAATACAATAAACGCCATAACAATATGAATTAAAACGTATATCCTGTTTCTATAGCCATGTGTTACACCTAAAATGCTTTGCTTGCAGTGTCTTCATCTCAATGATTGAACACGAATATACTTTATCACTGACTACATTCCAATAAGAAATCTAGCGTTCTGTGTCACGTACGGATCGTTCCCTAACTGACACCCCTCGCGTGCGCATTGTTTGCGTAATTCTCTGGCAGGCATTGATTCAGGGGTGGGGGACGCTTGCTACTTGTGCATTTGGGGTAATTGTGTATATTCGATGTGCTGGCATCAAGTGCAGAGCATACGTTCATGATATCTCATTCGATAGCTCAAACCATGATCAGTTACCGCGCAGCTTATCTGAAAGCTCATTTTCCTGAAGAGTTCAACGCGGCTTGCTCGGCTGTCGCGCCATTTTGACGGCCATCCTGATTGCTGCCAGCAGACTCTTTTCTGAAGCTTTTCCGGTCCCGGCCAGATTATAGGCGGTGCCGTGATCAACCGAGGTGCGAACGATCGGCAGTCCCAGCGTGATATTTACCGCGTCATCGAAGTGCAGCATTTTAAGCGGGATCAACCCCTGGTCATGGTACATGGCCACCACGCCGTCATAGCGCGAAGCCGACTTCAGCCGCATACGTTCGTTGGTGTCGTCGGGGGCCCCTTGACGTATGTGATTATACACCTGCGTCGCCCCCTCCTCACCGCCTGCCTCTGCGACTAAATTCGACTCCGCATGGTTTTTGAGAATGAAATGGAACAGGGTATCGGCTGCCAGCGGCCCAACGGCATTGATCCCCTCCCGTTGAGCGGCCTTAATTGCCGGCTCGATGATCTCGGTTTCCTGAGTGCCGAATTTTCCTGCCTCTCCGCAGTGGGGATTAAGCGCCAGTACCGCCAGTTTCGGCGATTGTTTTCCGGTCAGCCGTGCGACACTTTCCGCGGTGATGCGAATTGTCTTAAGCACCTGATTGAACGTCACCAGACGTGGAACATCATGCAGTGCTTCATGAATTGTCACCAGGCTGACCCGCAGTATATCTCCCGCCAGCATCATGACGAAGTTATCCGTTCCGCACAACTCGGCCAGCAGTTCGGTATGTCCGGGATAGTCGTGGCCGGCCCGGTGCATCGCTTCCTTGCTGATCGGGGCGGTAACCATGGCTGAAACCCGTCCGTCAAGGCACAGTTGCGCTGCATGGCAGATGTAACGGTAGACCGCATCCCCCGCTGCTGCAGAGGGATCACCATAACGCATGTCTGTTTCCGTCAGGGGAGATAGTACCAGCAGCGGGATAGTGCCTTCAGGGGCAGTTCGGGCATCCCGGGCTGCGCAGACTTCGCGGATTTTCGAAGCAGAACGGCAGACAGTAAGTGCCCGTTCCAGCGCCAGTCTGTCTCCAATCACCAGCGGGACACAGATGCTTGTGACTTCAGGCGACCGCAGAGCTTGTATGATGATTTCCGGGCCGATCCCTGAAGGATCCCCCATAGTGATTGCGATAATCGGGCGATGTGGCATATCTGACTACCCCTCCTTCAGTTCAGCTATTGCCAACGTGACATTCGCGGATTTGACTTTTTTCAGCAGCAGAGTTCCCCCGCCGGCAGCCAAAATCGCTGCCGGTTCGGCAACGGCGGCAACACCGACCGCGGTCAGGGCATGTTCTGAGGGGGGGGAGGGAAAAGCGACCTGCTTCAATTCGTCGTTCTCAAAACAGTGCAGCGAGACGCCCAGTCGCTCTGCAAACTCTACCAGACCGGCTTCATCGCGCTTTGCTGATACGGAGGCAATGCTGCAGATGCTTTTCCGGGAAAGGAACATCCGTTTGAGGTGCTGTGTAATGAACTCATCGATTTCATCAACCGGGGTACCGCGATTACAGCCGATACCGAGCACGAGGTTTCGGGGGCGCAGGATCAGCAATTGTTCAGGAGAGGTTTGCGGAGGGAGGTGCCGATTGGTGACGAACAAAAAACCGCGTGCTACACGGCTCTTTGCGGCTTCTGCAAAGGTTTCATAAAAGGTGATCCTGCCCCGGCCATGCAGCCATCTGCGGGTTTGCCCGGTCGGGTCAACGACGGCAATCTCTTCGTTGTCGAGCAGCAGAGTGTTGAGAGTCTTGACCCGGTTGATGTCATCTATAAGCCATCCCTGTTCCTTGGCCAGCATGTCAAACGAGGGGAGTTCATTGGCATCGGTGGCCGTGGTTATAACTGCTCGTGCGCCGGAAGCGAAAGCGCAGCGTTCCGCCAGTTCGTTGGCGCCTCCGAGATGTCCTGAAAGCAGTGAAATGGCAAATTTTCCGGCATCGTCCATGACAACAACCGCTGGATCGATCTCCTTTGACACCAGCAGCGGCGAGATCATCCTCACTACGATACCGGTGGCCATAATCAGCACGAAACCGTCATACTCCTTCCAGAGTGAAGTTGTCAGGTTTTTCAGTTCTGCCGGTTCGAATCGGTTGCGCCGGCTGCCTGCCTGGCCGGCGTAACGGCTGGATACGTAGAGTTCCATATCTGTCACGGCGCTGCAGAGTTTCTGCCCCAGCAGGGCTCCTCTTCTGGTTATGGCAATGACTGCAATGCGCATTTCAGACAACGCGCCCATCACGGAAACCATGCGTAAATTCTCCGTCGTACAATAAGGACTTTGCTTTGAGCCCTTCACGGCGGGCCGCCAGCACATCACCGACGACTATCAGCGCTTGACGGTCAATACCCGCTTCGTGCACCCGCTCGGCCAGATCGGCCAGAGTGCATTGTATGATCTGCTCATCATCCCAGGAGGCCCGGCAGACGACGGCCGCAGGGGTGGTGGCTGTATAGGCTCCTTGAAGTAACTGGCCAACAACCTTTTCGACCATGCCGACAGAAAGATAGATCACCATGGTGGCACCGAGTCCGGCGATTGCACTCAACTGTTCACGTTCAGGTACCGGTGTGCGTCCTTCGATGCGGGTTATAATGACCGTTTGTGAAAGCTCCGGCAGGGTCAGTTCCTGCTTGAGCGCGGCTGCAGCGGCAAAAGCACTGGTGACGCCCGGCACGACTTGATAATCGATATCCAGTCTGTCGAGCGCTTCCATTTGCTCCTGGATAGCTCCGTAGATAGAGGGGTCACCGGTGTGCAACCTGACAACGCTTCGCCCAGATGATGTGGCATCCAACATGACGGATATAACCTCAGAGAGTGTCATTCCGGCAGAATCATAGACATCGGCTCTGGTTGCATAGAGTTGAACCAGTTTCCGGTCCACCAGACTGCCGGCAAATATGACGACATCGGCATGCCGCAGGAGTCGTGCCCCCCGGATAGTAATAAGGTCGGTCGCTCCCGGACCGGCACCCACAAATGATACTCTGACGGCCATGTGCTCTCCATCTATTTATAATTTCAACTGAACAGTGCGTTTCTTGTAATCTTATAGTGTCACCATGTCAAGTTGGAGCTGGTTTTGTGCAGTTATAAACTCACGACAGCTATTCTTCATAATGAAATTATTTCGTTTATATGCACTGATCTCTGGTATATACAGAGCGAGGCAGTATCAAAATCTTGAATAATATGATATAAGGAAAATTCAGTATGATAATCTGCGGGGAGGTTATGTCATGATCAAACGTATGTTTTTTATTATTCTGGGTGGGGCTTTTCTGCTATCTGCCAGCGGTTGTCTGGTTGCTGAAAGTACCTACTTGAAAAAAGTTGAAGAAGCCGATGGATTAACTAAAGAGTTGACGGAGCTGCAGGTAACGCACAAAAAACTGCTTCTGGAAAATGCCGCGCTAAAAACTAAACTCAACAGACTTAACGAGGATGTTGCAGTTCTTGCTTCGGACAAAAAACAGCTTGAGGGGATTCTCCGGGCCAAGTCCGACACATTGTCAAAAAACATCAGTGAGTTGCGCCAACAGGTTGCAGAGATAAGAGTTGAAAACAGTAAATTAAACGATGATATTTCCGTTCTCCAAAAGGCCAGGGAGGAAAAGGTTAAAGAAGTCAGTGGTACGTACGAACAACTTCTTGCCAGCATGAAGAACGAGATTGCTCAGGGGCAGGTTACCATATCCGAGTTAAAGGGGAAGCTGACGGTAAATCTTGAAGCGGCCATTCTGTTTGATTCCGGCAAGGCAGATGTCAAGCCGGAGGGACTGGATATTCTCAACAAGATGGTAGAAACACTGAAAAACGTCAGTGACAAGGCTATCCGGATTGAGGGACATACGGATGTAGTTCAGATTACTGGCGGACTGACCCGTCTTTTCCCAACCAATTGGGAGCTGTCTGCCGCACGGTCGATCAATGTCACCAGATTTTTGCAGGAGCAGGGGATTGACCCGCACAATCTTTCGGCCGCTGCCTTTGCTGAATATAAACCGGTTGCCGACAACAGCACAAAAGAAGGTCGGGCCAAGAATAGACGCATTGAAATAACGTTAGTGTCGAAAGATTAGCAAAGTGGGAAAGAAAAACCAGCGACAACAAAATACAGCCAAACCAAAAGAATTTCAAATTACCCCTTTTGGGACTCTGAAGGGAGTCGCCTTCTCAGCGCCGTTACTACATGTTCCACCAACACCACCTGTCGTAGTAAATAAAACAGAATTCGATGATGCCGGTCTTGACCTGTTCCTTGAAGCGGTAGCGGATGTGCGACCGTTTCAGGCATCTGACACAAGCAAAAAGTGTATTCTGGCTGGTTCGCATCCCCTCCGGAATGCTGTCGGAAAAGCTGAGAAAGAGCTTCAGATTATCGAAGAAGGTGCGTTTCTTGAGGAAATTGCAAAGCTGAAGCTGGATACCAGGTTTACGGATGCTGTCCCCGATGAAGGTGAATTACAACCGCTGGCTGGAAACAGGCTCCGGCAGGTAAAACGGGGCATTGTTTCAGTCAGTCACCAGCTTGATCTTCATGGCCTGACCCGTGAAGAGGCACTCGAGGCGTTGCCCCGATTTTTGAGCTCCGCTCAAAAGAAGGGTCAAAAGGCCGTCCTTGTGATTACCGGAAAGGGGATCCATTCTCCGGAAGAGCCGGTACTGCATCAGGCTGTTGCCTCATGGCTGCGCGATGCCGGGCGGGCGACTGTGCTGGAATTTGCGCCGGCTCCCCGTGACATGGGCGGAAGCGGGGCATATGTTGTTTTTCTGCGCATGCTGCCACATCCAGCTTAACCCGCATATTGTTGTCAGACTGCTTCATTGACAGTTTCATCCCGGCAATGTATACAGTCCCTGGCTAAGTCTCAACATGAAAGGAACAGACTCATGATAACTCATATTGTGTTATTCAAACTGGAGCATCCCACGGTAGAAAATCTGACGGCCACAAGGGACAAGCTGCTTAGTATGGGCGGCAACATTGACCTCTTGCGCTGCCTTGAGGTAGGTGTCGATGTGATCAGATCGGAGCGTTCGTACGATATCGCGCTTACAACCCGTTTTGATTCGCTTGAGGACCTTCAGGCCTATCAGATACACCCATATCATGCCGGAAATGTTGTTCCTCACATGAAAGCGGTATGTACATCTATTGTTGCCGTTGACTACGAAATCTGAGTGACGGTTCCGTATACATTTTAGCTTGACGAAACAGGAGGTATGTGCGTAGAATCCGGTTCTACTCGGTTCCTGTTTGCCGGGTTTTCTCGTAAAATGGTACTATGTTTTTGGCTCCTTTTCAGGGTGTATGAATTTACAATCTTCTTATCAACACAGGGTTTTCTGCCTGTAAACACAAAAAACAAACAGGAGGTAGTAGATGTC
>VFJW01000173.1 GCA_009885845.1 Geobacter sp. | reverse complement strand
AGAAAACTAAAACGACAGCAAGCTTATTCTGAAATCAGGCATTCAGGAGAAGCTGACTTACCATTAGATCAAGCGGCCTGAAAGTCCAATTCCGACTGAGGCGTTACAGTATGGCACGATAGCATCATTTGTCGGAATAGTCGTAAAAACCTTTACCTGTCTTGCGTCCCAGATATCCTGCCTTGATCATATTACGCAGCAGTCCGGGGGGTGCGAAACGGGCATCTTTCATGTAGTCATAAAAAATGTTCCCGACGTGATAACCAATATCGGTGCCGGCATAATCCTGAAGTTCAAGAGGTCCCATCGGCATACCGCAACCGAGCTTCATGGCGGTGTCGATATCAGCGGCGGAGGCGACACCTTCTTCAAGCAGACGGACGGCATCCAGCATGTAAGGAACCAGGAGCCGGTTGACGACAAAACCGGGAGTGTCCTTGCAGGTAATAGAGGTCTTGCCGATCTTTTCTGCCATCGCCAGTGCAAGGTCGGTAGTCGCCTGTACGGTCTGCATGCCGGGAATAATCTCAACCAGCTTCATCATCGGCACCGGATTAAAGAAGTGCATGCCGATGAAGTTGGCGGGGCGCTTTACCAGAGCGGCCATTTCGGTAATGGCCAGCGATGAGGTGTTAGTTGCATAGATGACGTCGTCACCGCAGACAGCATCAAGTTTTCCAAAAAGTTCCTTTTTGACCTCTGCACTCTCGAAAACAGCTTCAAAGATAAAAGGGACGCCTGCCAGAGTTGCGACATCGGTGGAGAAACTGATACGGGCAAGGGCGGCTGCCATATCGGCCTCGCTGATCTTTTCCTTTTTCAGCATCCTTTCCAGACTGGTGGTGATGGTCTTCAGTGCCCGTGCCCAGACAACTTCACTGACGTCAACCACCTTGACCTGAAATCCCGCCTGAGCAGCAGTCTGGACTATTCCCGCTCCCATGCTTCCCGCACCGCATACGCCGACTGTCGTGATGTTTTCGATGTTCATGTTTTTGTCCCCCAATGTAATATATGTTTCTTTTATCTGTTCTGAAAATCCGGTTTGCGTTTTTCGCCAAAAGCGGTCAAACCTTCTTTGGCGTCGTGAGTTTTGAGATTCTCCAGACCATATTTCCGTTCAACAGCGAGGGCCTGATCCAGCGGGAGATCGAACCCTTCGTTAACGGCAACTTTAATGCAGCCAAGCGCCTTGCCCGCACCGGAGGCAAGCTTTGCGGCAAATGCCATGACTTCGGGCAGAAAGTTTTCCGCTGCAATAACCCGGTCGACCAGCCCGATGGCCAGCGCCTCTTCTCCTCCCATCACTTTGCCGAACAGGAGGATATCCATTGCCTTCGCCAGCCCGATCAGGCGTGGCAGTCGCTGGGTTCCGCCGGCTCCGGGGAGAATGCCGAGGGTTGCTTCCGGCAGTCCGATCAGCCCCTTCCCGGCAGCCATGAAACGATAGTCGCACGCCAGGGCCAGTTCGCAGCCGCCGCCGAGGGCGTGACCGTTGATGGCCGCAATGACGACCTTCTTCATGCCGGAGAGAATGTTGTTGGCACCCTGAAGGAGCTTTGAGAACGCCTCGGATTCATCCAGACCCATGGCGGCCATCTCTTTGATGTCAGCGCCGGCGATAAAGGCTTTTTCCAGGGCACTGGTAATAACAACGACGGTGACATCGTCCATCTGCTCCGCCTCGCTGAAGGCGTTGAAGAGTTCCTGACCGAATTCGCTGTTGAGCGGATTTGTCGGCGGTCGGTTGAGGACAATCGTAAGAACCCGCCCTTCTTTGTTCATGGTGATAAACTGATAGGCCATAACATTACTCCACGTTAGATAGAATATGAGCGGGAATTACCCGACCTTGATGACGACGGATGCGGCAGTATCGCCGGCAGCACAGCCGGAAAAGAGCAGATAGCCGCCCCCTTTCACCGCCAGCTCCTCGATGCCTTCGATGATCAGACGGGCACCGGTAGGTGCCTGAGGATGACCATATATCAGAGAGGAACCGAAGTTGTTCATGCTGTTGGCATCAATCCCCATGACCTTTGCCATGGCGATGTCGTTTGCGGCAAAAGGGTTGTGCGTCTTGATGGCGGACAGATCGGCAACTTTTATACCGGCGGTATCAAGTGCCATCTGGGCGGAAGGTGCCACCGCTGCAGCCATGTATGCCTTTTTGGTGCGGGCATAGCCGTAGGAAACGATCTGTACGGGGATATTTGCATCAGCACTGAGTTCACGGGCCTTGTCGCGGGTGGTGACGGAGATACCGCAGTTGCCATCAGCCGGGTAGGTCTGGGTGCCGTAGGTCAGCACGCCATCGGGGAGAACCGGTCTAAGTCCCGCCAGTCCTTCGCGCGTCGTGGCCGTGACCCCTTCATCCGCTTCAAGTGTTATGATTTTCTTCTTTGAGATCGGCACTTCGACCGGAAACATGTAGCGTTTCTGGAATTCGCGGTCATTAGCCAGTGCGTCCTGGTACTGCTCATAGCGGCGAACCGTGAGATCATCGCACTCTTCGCGGGTTACGCCGTATTCACGACTGACATTCTCGGCGGTCTGGATCATAGCGTCACCAGCCCAGGGATCCTTGTTGACGTTATCCATAAACCAGTCTTCGGTGATGACTTTGCCCCCCGGACCAGCCGGATTCGGCCATACAGCGTGCGGGCCGTTGGAACAGCGGTCAGCGAGGAGGCACCAACTGTTCTCGAACAGCCCGGTTTCGACCCCCATAGCGGCCTGGAAGATGGAAAAGGCCGAGGTTGAACAGGCCTGGGTGATGAGTACCCCGGGAACTTTCTCTGCACCCATCATGGCGGCAGCCCAGGGGCCGCTGTAGAACCACTGCTGCTGGTAGACAGTGCTGCCGACCATGACATATTCAATCATGGCGGGATCCCACCCTTTTGATGCGAAGAAGCGCTTTGAAGTGGCGGCGCCCAGTACAATAGAATGTTCATTGGAAAGCGTCCCCTGCCAGCGGGCAAAAGGGGTGCTGTAGTAACCACGGTACGGGATAAATGCTTTTGTTAACATAGGGCTGATCTCCTGTTAAATGTATTTCAGCGGTCAAGCCATACGGCGGGACGCTTGGCAATGAATGAGGTTAATCCTTCCACGGCATCATGGGTTGACATCAATTCGTCGAGGTACAGTTTTTCGACTCTGGCCAGTTTAGCTTTGACGCGCTGCATCAGTTCGCCCCGGGCAGCCTGCACGGCAAACCGCAGGGTACTGGCGCTCAGGGGTGCCAGATACTGATCAAAATAGTCAAGCGCTGCCTGATCCGGGTCATCTGCAACTGTGGTGACCAGTCCGATACGGAAGGCCTCCTCAGCGGAGATGCTCCGACCGGAGAAGAGCAGATCTTCCGCCTGTGCCTGACCGATGCGCTCCGGAAGCAGACAGGAGGCCGCCGGGGCGAATACTGCCAGTTTGACTTCGGGCTGACCGAGCATGGCTCCGGGCGCGGCGAATATCAGGTGGCCGGCAGCGGCAACTTCAAGACCACCACCAAGGCACTGACCGCGAACCGCAACCAGCACCGGAACCGGTGACTCTACCAGCTGAAGGATCAGGGCATGCAGCTGCTGCAGCATGGCGGCGCACGAACCGGGAAGATGTTCCTCCACGCTGGCGCCGAAACTGAAATGCGGCCCCTCGGCCGACAGCAGCACTCCACGCAGACCGGCGTGCGGCAGATGCTCCGCAAGTGCACCCTGCAACGCCGCGATCATGGCAGCATCAATAATGTTGGCTTTCGGACGGGCCAGGGTCAACCGCAGCAGTCGGCCGTCGCGCTCGAGGGATACTTTCAGTGGCTGTTCACTCATAATCAGACCCCTTTCCCGCCGGGAACCAGAATGGCACGCCGGGTCAGTTTGTGGGCATGTGCAGCGGTAAAGACTTCATTGATCTCGTCGAGCGGATGCTTCTCTATGAAGGGCGCCAGAGATATCTTTCCGTCCAGAACCATGTCCAGCGCCGCGGGATAGAGCTCTGTCAGACAGCCCCAGTTACCCAGAGCCCGCGCATGAAAGGCCATCAGGTTCGACAGGCGCAGTTCGATCTTATCCATGGTGAAGCCGACAACCGATAGCGTTGCGCCGTAGGTAAGGAGGTTGTACGCCGCTTCCTGGCCGGCGGCCGTGCCGGAACATTCAAATATTTTCCACCCTGTTTCGGGGAGACCGTTCTCTTTCACGAAAGCGGTAATCGCCTTTTTCTGGTCACGTCCCTGTACCTGCCGGACGTTGATCGTCAGGGCGGCCCCGTAGTTCGCCATGTTGTCCAGTTTGCCCTGATCAACATCCAGTGCCACCACCGTGGCACCGAATGCCCTGGCAATCTGGACCGCATAACCGCCGACTCCGCCGATCCCGACCACGATTGCAAGATCACCGGCCTTTACGCCGGATTGAAGTGCAGCCTGATAGGGTGTGGTCACGGCATCAGCAACTACCGAAACATCAGCCAGCTGCAGTCCGGCCGCGGCGAGACGCTGCTCGTTTACCGGACAGAGACCCCGGGCCGGCACGCGGATATGTGAAGCAAACCCTCCCTGGATATCGTTACCCGGCATCTGCTGTTTACGGCAGATCGTGCCATGTCCGGAAAGACAGAGATCACACACGCCGCACGGCACCACCGCAGGAATAATCACCGCAGATCCCAGCCACGACTCAGCTCCCGAACCGGCAGCGACAACCCGGCCACTGATTTCATGGCCGAGCGTCAGCGGCAGCTCATGGTTAAACCGTACGCCATCATAATAATAGCCGAGATCTGTATGACAGACTCCGCACCCAGCAACCTCAACCACCACCTCTCCAGCACCCGGCGGAAACGGATCAAAGTTATCTTTCGCCATAGGCTCACCAATGGCCGTCATTGCCCAGCGATACGGTAGTTGCGTCATATATCCTCCTTGGTTGTTGAAACCTGTGCAGCATTCAGCGCGATTCGGAAATCTGCACAGACATAATTATCGTAAATCGGTACTACAATACCACTTATATGTCAAGCGTATAAAAAATGGGGACCGAAGTATCGTATTTTTTTGTGGATAAGCAGAGACATCAGTTCAGACCCGTTCAATAATAATAGCGATGCCTTGTCCCACGCCGACACACATAGTGCAGAGTGCATAACGGCCACCGGTACGGTGCAGATGATACATGGCGGTAGTGACAAGGCGGGCGCCGCTCATTCCCAGGGGATGCCCAAGCGCAATAGCCCCGCCGTTCGGGTTGACATGAGGAGCATCATCTGGCAGTCCCAGACCGCGAAGGACTGCCAGCGCCTGAACGGCAAAAGCTTCGTTCGATTCGATGAGATCCATCTGATTCAGCCTGAGACCGGCTAATGCCAGAACCTTATGAGTAGCCGGAACCGGCCCTATCCCCATGATCCGTGGCGGAACACCAGCTGCAGCCATGGCGATAATCCGCGCCCGGGGAGTCAGACCATACAGTTTCGCCGCACCTTCGGAAGCAATCAGCAGGGCGCAGGCTCCGTCATTGACACCAGAGGCATTACCTGCCGTTACCGTGCCATTGGTTCTGAACGGGGTTTTCAAAGCGGCCAGATCCTCAATGGTTGTCCCGGGTCGGGGAAATTCGTCTTGATCGATTACCAGTGCGTCCCCTTTTCGTCGGGGGATAGCAATCGGTATGATCTCGTCTCTGAAGTTACCGGCAGCAACGGCCAGGGCAGCACGCTGCTGGCTGCGCAGGGCGAAGGCGTCCTGATCGGACCGGGAGATACTGTAATCGGCAGCCAGGTTCTCAGCAGTCTCCGGCATTGATTCGACACCATATTGCTCCTTCATGAGCTGATTGGCGAAACGCCACCCGATAGTGGTATCATACATCTGCACATCACGGGCAAAGGGTGAAGTCCCCTTGTTGAGGACGTACGGAGCACGTGACATGCTTTCCACGCCACCGGCGATCAACAGTTCTGCTTCACCCAGCCTGATTGCCCGCGCGGCAGCTCCCACTGCGTCCATGCCCGAGCCGCAGAGACGGTTGAGCGTCACCCCGCCAACGCTGACAGGAAGTCCCGCCAGCAGACCGGCCATTCGGGCAACGTTTCGATTATCCTCACCCGCCTGATTGGCACATCCATACATGATGTCGTCGGCCTTTTCCCAAACGACAGAAGGGTTCCTCTCAATCAGGGCCTTTATGGGAAGTGCCGCCAGATCATCGGTCCGGATACCTGACAAGCAACCACCGTAACTGCCAATTGGGGTACGGACTGCATCACAGATATATGCATCTTTCATAACGTTTCTCCTTGCTGGTCAAGAAAGCATCAATACTGGTATTTGAGTACTTCATTGCTTGTTTTGTTGTCAAGAGATTATTATCAGCGGATAACGTCTACACTCAAATGACGACATATCACCATCTTTTCCATTCCCACATCACGTAAAAAAAGAGCCGCGCGACTTCTATTCACGCGGCTCCTCTTCCATCTATATCTTCCAGTAAACTACACCCTTATGCTACGCACCGCCACTTGTTGAATCATTCAGGGTTCTGGTCGCTTCATCAAGCCTTTCCTGCAGCCTTTTCAGCTCATCACTTGTATACACACCCGAACCCCTGTTGATCTCACTCTGAATCCGATCAACACTCTGCCGGATCGAATCAAACCGGTCAACATCACAATTCATCGCCACCAGTATACACTCCTTATCTTTTAGTCCCTCAGGTTCCATCCCCGGTCTTAAAGGCCCGTCCTCAGCCAAAACCGGTACCGCCATTATCATAAGAGCGGCAGCCAACAAAGCAATCTTACGCATACTGTATCTCATGGCCAACTCCTTTTATTAAATATTTGCTTCCTACAGCTTTACTGTAGTCGTATTGGAAAAATAAAGCAAGTGAAAGTCATTATCAATACAACATTCTTTTCTCACCAGAATGAAAACCGGCGGCGGGGTCTCCCTGCTATCCGGATGAAACTATTTTGCAGCGGGAGCCGCAACTACGAGATTACCGCTTTGTGATAATATTTTAGCGCCCAGCGGGGAATGGATAAAATCGGCAAACAGACGAGCTGCTGGTGTTGTGCGTGAGGTAGTTACCAGATAAAGTGACTTGAACAATCGGTAGCTGCCCGTTGAAACCGAGGACAAGTTAGGGGCAACTCCGTCAAAAGCCAGTATTTTTAACGGCAGTTTTTCTGTTGCAATCTGGGTAAGCGTAGATGTCCCTATTGCTCCGGGAGTAGCAGCAACCGCCATGGCGCTCTCACCGTCGGTTGCCGCGATTATTTTGCCTTTGCGGTTTCGGGCGGACATCATAGCTTGTTGCATACCCGGCGACAGTGTACTAACAATTCTGGTATCCGTATCAGTCTCCGGTCTCAGCACAATCCGGATGTGCTTACCCCCCGGCCATTTTTGAACTCTTCCGGAATATATATCTTCTATTTCCTGAGTTGTTATTCCGCTCTTTTCTACGTTTTTGTGCACTACAAATACAAAGGGTGTTCGAGCATATTCAACAGCCGTAATTCCGTTTACCCGCTCATCACGGTTCAGAGTACTGCTACTGACAGCAATATCAAGCGTCCCCTGAAGCAGCGCCATTACACCCCCCGCTCCCCCCAGACCGGGAACTATCAAAATCTTGACATCTGGGTGGGTTTTCTCAAATGCTTCGCCAAGCAGCTGCATAGATCCAAGTCCGGTACCTGTTCCCCCGATCTTGACAATTTCTGCGGCAAGAGCAGAAGCACGAAAAACAGCGGATAGTAATGCTATTACGCAGAGGCATAATGCAACTGTTCTCATTATTTGTATGCCAGAAAAGAATTTCTGCAGATTATTAAAGAAGTTACGTATTATTATACGGGTATCCCTATGTATTGAATCTGTATGAACAGCCATTACTATCTCCCCAAAAACTAACTGCTTGGTATATTATAATTCCACAAATTGGAAATATAACCGGCAATTAAATCCAAGCGGAATTATCACTCATAATTATTCAATGTCAAGAGAGGTCGGGGGGGAAAGATATACCGGCGGGTTCTCTGCTGAAAATTTCAGACGATTTCACAGGTTTTACAGACGGAGCGGCTGATTCCAACTTCTTCTGCAACACTAACGATTCCTTCCCAGGTCAAGTCATCTAATGGAATGCCGGTTAATGAGCGTTCGGCACTTTTTAACCGTTCCGGATCACCTGCCACCATCACAGATTCTCCGGAAACTGACGACGGCGAACCCTTGACATACTGAATAACTGCATCGATTTCAGACCGCATCCAATCCTGTTCAACCAGACGTCCCGGATCCACCACAAAGGTAAGCATATTGTTGACAATTCCCCCCTGACGCGGGTTTTCGGGTTGAATTGTGCCTCCACCGGCGAGAACACCGGCCAGTAATTCACAGACAAGAGCAAGACCATATCCCTTGTGTTCTCCGAAAGGGAGCAACGCGCCACCCGGCTCGCGGAACATGACCGCAGGGTCGGTAGTCGGTTCGCCGTCAGAATCCAGAATCAGGCCCTCTGCCATCTGTTCCCCCCGATTCATGGCAACCATTGCTTTACCGCGGGCAATCCTGCTGGTCGCCATATCAAGCAGAACAGCCGGATTTTCACCGGTTGCAGGAATCGCAATACATATCGGATTGGTTGAAAAGCGAGCATCCCGACCGCCAAAGGGGGCAACCAGCGGCGGATGATCAATCACATTGACAAAATGAAGCGAGACCAGTCCTGCAGCAATACTCTGTTCGCCATAGGCTCCGACTCTTCCGATATGATGGGCATTACGGAGTGCCATGACAACCAGACCGGTTTCGCGACATCTGTTGATGGCGGCATCCATTGCTTCAAAGGCAACACGCTGTCCATACCCTCTCTGACCATCAAAAACCATGATTGAACCGTCATTCTTTATCAGCCGGGCACTCATGCCAGGGACAAGCAGCCCGGCACGAATGTTTTTGAGGTACGTGGGAAGCATGATGGCGCCATGGCTGTCATGTCCGGCCAGATTGGCGCGTACCAGATGGTCGGCAACCAGAGCGGCTTCATACTCGTCACTACCGGCTTGCTGCAGAATCTCCTGCAGCAGTTTTTTCAGTTTTTGTGCAGTAATTACCATGAGAGTTCCTTGCAAGGGCGCGCGGCTGACATCGGGAAATTGACGTACTCAGACTCTTTTTTAAATATGAATGCAACCGTCCAATTGTTTACTGCGAATATTTTCCACTCGTAATTACCCGCTTTACGCAAAAAAGTCTAATCACAAATCCAGCAGGCTCCTCGGTTCCTTTACTGGTCGCATGGGTTTTATTCGAGGGTAGCGAAAGATGCAAGATTTACGGCAGGCCAATGGGCCGTTTTCCCATTGTATGCAATTACGGCATTTCTTCTTAAGGTATACTTTGACAGGAGGCACGCACGGCTACTTGAGAAAGGCTGTCATCACTCACTGAGTAACCCTAATAGGGAAGAAGCACTTTATACTTTTACGTTAATAGGATCGATAGCTTTGATTTTCTGGATATCGAATTAACATAGAAAATCCATGAGGCAAGGAAATATTTGGCGGCGGCGAAAGAGATGGGTTCAGAACGCTAAAACGGACCAATGCCCCATCACATTCGAAATGCTGTGATGATTCACGAATGCTGAGGTATCAGCTTAATCTCCAGCTTGCAGTTGACAGCGGCAGCGTACTTGCGAAGTATTTCAAGAGATGGAGAATGACGGTGAGACCCGAGTGATGCTTCTACTCTCGCCAATGATGGCTGAGAAACACCCATTTTTGCTGCCACTTGCTCCTGAGTCATCCCAGCCTGACGACGCGCCATAAGCAAGGCATCCAGAGCAGCAAATTCATCATCCAAGGCTTCCCATGCCTTCTTGAAATTCGGGTCTTGCAGGTCTTTCTCTAGTTTTTTCTTGGGTTGGTACGAAACTGGTTTATAGCTCATGATTCATTACCTCCTTCTGCCGATTGAGCGCTATATCGAGTTCCCGTTTTGGTGTCTTATCCGTCTTTTTTATGAAACTGTGGAGAATTATGATCTTTCGTCCGACCATGGTGCAAAAAAATACTCTTCCAATTCCTTCTTCTGCTTTGGCGCGGATTTCAAAAAGGCCACTACCAAGCGCCCTTGTCTGTGGCATTCCCAAATTGAGGCCGTGTTCTTCCATGCGCACAGTCAGTGCTCGAAACCGAGCACGCAAACCAACAGGCCAAGCATCAAGCTCAGCTTCGACAGTTTCATTGTAGTATGAAAGGCGGTAAACCATGACTTTAATATACCATGCATGTTATAAAAGCAAAGAATCATAAATTGAGGACTCAACCATCGGCAAGACCCGCCGAGGGCGGATCAGCCTCAGCCCGTTGAACATCAAGAGATTCTGTCCTGGTATCTAATACTATAGTTCAACCAAGCGTGGCATACTCATATACGTATAATAAAGGCGCACTCCGCAAAGAGTGCGCCTTTATTCGTTAATGCAACTGTTGCTGCTAACCCTGCGCCGCCTGCACCGCCGTAATCGCGACCACATTGACGATATCATCCACCGAACAGCCACGCGAAAGATCGTTGACCGGCTTTGCCAGACCCTGGATGATCGGTCCGACCGCCTCGGCTTCGGCAACGCGCTCAACAAGCTTGTAACCGATATTTCCTGCATCAAGGTTAGGAAAGATCAGGACATTGGCCTTACCGGCGACCGGACTGCCCGGAGCCTTCTTGCCACCAACACTCGGCAGCAGAGCGGCATCGGCCTGAAGTTCGCCGTCGATCTGCATGTCAGGCTTCATCTGCCTCGCAATAGCCAGGGCTTTGGTAACTTTGTCCACGTCTGGATGCGCTGCACTCCCCTTGGAGGAGAATGAAAGCATCGCGACGCGGGCCTCAACATCGAGGAAAGCTTTGCAGTTCCCGGCGGTCGCTACGGCAATTTCAGCTAGTGCCTGGGCATCCGGATCCGGGTTGACGGCGCAATCAGCAAACAGAATAATGCCGTTCTCGCCGAAAAAATGGTTTTTGGTGATCATCAGAAAAAAGGATGAAACCGTCTTGATGCCCGCAGCCGGGCCGACGGTCTGAAAAGCGCCCTTGAGCACGTTTCCTGTGGTGTTTGCGGCACCCGCAACCTCCCCGCCAGCATCACCGGTATGTACCATCATGCCTGCGTAGTAGAGGTGATCCGGTGCGGTCAGCAGAGCACGGGCCTCTTCGGATGTTATGACCTTACCCCTGCTTTTGCGCAATTCGACAAAATCGGTCACGTACTGATCCAGCTTCGAAGAGGCCGCAGGGTTTATCAGCTCAACCCCTGCAAGATTAATCCCTTTTTCATCTGCTTCAGCCTGAATTTTCGTCGGATCGCCAAGAATTACGAGTCTGGCAAGCTTTTCGCTGATGATCGTTTCTGCAGCGTACAGCATCCGTTCATCATAACTTTCCGGCAACACGATGGTCTGCAGATGCCGTTTGGCCTTCTCCTTAATCTGATCAACAAGATGCATGGTATGCATATTCAGCCTCCCCGAAATATAAAATGATTCGTGCTTATAGCTGAATGGGGCCACAACGGTCAATAAAAAAAGCCTGATTTCTCAGGCTTTTAGCGACGCTTAAGTTCTTATACCAGAGCTAAAATTTGAACCCGAGTGCCTCGGCAACGGTATGCATATCCTTGTCGCCACGACCGGACAGACAGACCACAATAGTTGTGTCTTTACTCAACAAAGGAGCCATTCTCATAACCTGGGCGATCGCGTGGGAGGACTCCAGCGCCGGAATAATTCCTTCTTCACGGGTCAGGGCACTGAACCCATCCAATGCCTCGTCATCGGTGATAGAAACATATTCAGCCCGACCGCTGTCCTTCAGCCAGGAATGTTCCGGCCCGACACCCGGATAGTCAAGACCGGCAGAGATGGAGTGGGCATGAGTAATCTGGCCATGTTCGTCCTGTAGCAGATAGGTCTTGTTGCCGTGCAGAATGCCGGGTGAACCGGCACAAAGCGGAGCGGCATGCCTGCCGGTCTCGATGCCGTAGCCGGAGGCTTCGACTCCGATCAACCTGACGCTGCGGTTTTTCAGGAACGGGAAAAACAGCCCCATGGCGTTACTGCCGCCGCCGACACAGGCCACCAGATAATCAGGAAGACGCCCTTCGACCTTATGATGCTGACGTTTAACCTCAGAACCGATTACTGACTGAAAATCGCGCACCATCATCGGATACGGGTGCGGCCCCGCCACGGTGCCGATCACATAAAAGGTTTCATGGATGGTGGTAACCCAGTTGCGCATCGCCTCATTCATGGCGTCCTTCAGGGTCGCGGTGCCGGCGGTAACCGGCGTTACAGTGGCCCCCAACAGCTTCATGCGGAACACATTCTGTGCCTGCCGATGAGTATCCTCTTCCCCCATGAACACTTCGCACGTCATGCCGAACAGGGCAGCGACCGTGGCGGTTGCCACGCCATGCATGCCGGCACCGGTCTCGGCAATTACCCGTTTTTTACCCATCCGCCTGGCCAACAGTCCCTGGCCGATCGTGTTGTTTATTTTATGCGCACCGGTATGGTTCAGGTCTTCACGTTTCAGATAGATCCGTGCCCCCCCGAGTCTATTCGTCAGCTTTTCAGCGAAGTAAAGCGGATTGGGGCGCCCGACATACTGGCGCAGGTAATAGGCAAATTCCTGTTTGAACTCCCGGTCATGGCGATAATGGTCGTACGCCTTCTCCAGTTCCATCAGTGCAGGCATAAGCGTTTCGGGTACATAGCGTCCGCCGTAATCTCCGAAATGGCCTCTTTTATCCGGTAATTTCACGTTACAGACTCCTTACAGCTCTCATGAAACGCTCTACCTTCCCGGCATCCTTTTTCCCCGGCACGTTTTCCACACCGCTAGAAACATCGACCGCATAAGGTGTTACCACCACTATTGCTTCAGCGACATTATCCGGAGTAAGTCCGCCTGCCAGAATGATGCAGTGAGACGTAGCGACTCTGGCGGCAATCTCCCAGTTAAAGGTTGTACCGGTACCGCCATGCGCTGCCGGTGACCAGGCATCAAACAGGTAACCTGCTACCTGATAGTCAAGCATATGGTCCAGACTGGAAGCATTTTTTATCCGGAAGGCCTTAATAATTTTGTGTGTGACTTCAAGGCAATAGCCGGGTGATTCTTCACCATGGAGTTGGACAATATTCAACCCGCAATGGTCTGCCACCCTGTTGACCGTTGTGACATCTTCGTTAACAAAGAGTCCGACCGTCTGCACAAAAGGAGGCAGACAACGAATAATGCCTGCAGCCTGTTCCGGGGAGATGTATCGCGGGGAATCCTGAAAGAAGACAAAGCCGAGAGCATCAGCTCCGGCTTCGACTGCCATCAGGGCATCTTCCCGATTGGTTATGCCGCATATTTTAACTTTTACCATAAAAGAACCCAGGTCAAGATTCAGATTGAGGTTCAGAAAATACTTGGCCTTGCGCTTAACCTTGACCTTAACCTATATTCTACAGACTTATCTTCGGCAATCGCTCCAGCGCCGATCTCACCATCTCGCTCGGATATTCGTAATCTTCCAGATTACCGGAGAGATAGGAATCATAGGCTCCCATATCAAGCTGGCCATGTCCGGAAAGGCCGAACAGGATAGTTTTTTCTTTTCCCTCTTCCTTGGCAAGTACCGCTTCATCAATGGCGGCACGTACGGCGTGGGATGACTCAGGTGCCGGAATAATACCCTCACTGCGGGCAAACAGGAGTGCCCCCTCAAAACAGGCGTTTTGTTTGTATGACTTAGCCTCGATCTGTCCGGCATTATACAGCTGCGAAACAAGGGGGGATTCTCCGTGATAGCGCAAACCGCCGGCGTGAATGCCCGGAGGCATGAAATCGTGACCCAGAGTGTACATCATCGCGATCGGCGCCATCTTGGCGGTATCGCCGTAATCAAAGGCGTAGATCCCTTTGGTTAGGGTCGGACAGGAAGCCGGCTCTACCGCAACACAGCGGACATTCCTCCCGTTGGCACGATCAGCGATAAACGGGAAAGCCAGACCGGCAAAGTTGGAACCACCGCCGCAACAGGCTATGACGACATCCGGATAATCACCGGCGATCTTGAACTGCGCCTGTGCCTCCTGGCCGATAATGGTCTGATGGAGACAGACGTGATTCAGGACACTTCCCAGAGCGTAGTTGGTGTCGGCATGGGTTGCGGCATCCTCCACCGCTTCCGAGATAGCCATGCCGAGAGATCCGGGACAATCAGGATCATGAGCCAGAATAGAGCGGCCGGCGTTAGTGAATTCGGATGGTGACGGATGAACTGTGGCACCCCACAGCTGCATCATGCTCTTGCGGTACGGCTTCTGACTGCAGGAAATTTTGACCATATAGATGGTACATTCCAGGCCAAACATGGAACAGGCAAGAGCGAGGGAACTCCCCCACTGCCCGGCTCCCGTCTCGGTTGCCAGACGCCGGATTCCTGCCTGCTTGTTGTAGTAGGCCTGGGGAATCGCGGAGTTCGGCTTGTGCGAGCCAGCCGGGGAAACTCCTTCGTATTTGTAATAAATCTTGGCCGGAGTACCGAGCGCCTTTTCCAGGCGATGAGCACGAAAGAGCGGTGACGGCCGCCAAAGCTTATAGATTTCACGGACTTCATCCGGGATATCAATCCAGCGCTGCATCGACATCTCTTGCTCTATCAGGGCCATCGGGAAAATTGCCAGCATTTCATCCGGGGTGACCGGCTGCATGGTACGGGGGCTGATTACGGGCGCCAGCGGACCGGGCATATCGGGGATAATATTGTACCACTGACGCGGGATCTGGTCTTCAGGCAGCAGGATTTTGGTGTTCATGATTCCTCCGTTTTGAATGAGATATATTATTCCAGATTGTCTTCGATACGGATAAAACTGGTTTTCTGGCAGATGATGTCAAGCCGGTCAATTTCAGACAAGGCCTCCTGAACAGACCCTTCACGGGCCTCGTGCGTCATGATGACGATCGGTACGGGAGTGGAGTCTGAAACATCATGGGCGGTCTGCACCATCGATTCAATACTGATGCCGTGCTTTCCGAGCGCGCCGGCAATCCCTCCCAACACACCCGGTTTGTCGAGGGCACTGAAACGAAGCATATATTTGCTGAGGATATCGGCCATCGGTTTGACCGGTATGGAAACGATCGCATTGTCCAGAAAGCCAAGTGGCGACATCCGCCGACCGGCGCCTGCTTTCATGCTGCGTGACAGGCCGATCAGGTCGCCGACAATCGCACTGGCGGTCGGATTCTGTCCGGCGCCGCGCCCGGAGAACATGACCGGGCCGACAAAATCACCGGTCAGACGGATGGCATTAAACACCCCGTTGATATCGGCCAGAGGACTGTCGAGCGGAATCATGGTCGGATGCACACGGGCTTCTATCTCGCCGTCAACGTGCTTGCCGATCGCCAGCAGTTTTATGCGATAACCGAATTCGGCGGCATACTTGACATCCAGACCGCTGATATTGGCAATTCCTTCGGTATGTATATCCTTGAAGTCAATCCGGGTGCCAAAGCAGAGGGAGACCAGAACGGCCAGTTTGTGGGCGGTGTCGACACCCTCGACATCAAAGGTCGGGTCAGGTTCGGCATAGCCGAGTTCCTGGGCGGCGCGGAGCACATCGGCAAAATCGGCACCCTCCTGAGTCATGCGGGTCAGGATATAATTGCAGGTACCGTTCATAATGCCGAAAACACTACTGAAATTATTGGCGGCCAGATTGCTCTTGATCGCAGTCAGCACGGGAATGCCTCCGCCAACGGATGCTTCAAACTGCACCTCGACACCCTTGAGCACAGCTGCGGCGTAAATCTCGGAACCATGCAGTGCCAGAAGTGCCTTGTTGGCGGTAACAATATGCTTACCCTTTTCGATCGCTTTCAACACAAAACTCTTGGCCGGTTCATACCCGCCGATCAGTTCGATTACAACGGCTATGTCGGGATCGTTGAATATATCATCAACACTGGTTGTCAGAACGCCGGGATCAACGGCAACACCCCGGTCGGTGGTTATATCCAGATCGGCAATTCGCTTCAGGACAATGCCGGTACCAACCTTACTGCGGATAACGTCAGCATTTTCGCGCAGCAGTCTGACGACACCCGCTCCGATATTGCCGAAACCTATCAGACCCACCTGTATATCTTTCATTGTTCCTCGCTGGAATGTTCGGTTTTTTCACAGGCCTCGATTTCATCAAGAATGCCGTTTACAAACGCCGGCGATTCCTTGTCCCCGTATCGGCGAACAATCTCTATCGCCTCGTTAATAGTAACCTTCTTGGGAATATCAGTGCGGAACATCAACTCATATGCCGCCAGCCGCATGACGTTCAGGTCAACCCGCGGCATACGCGTCAGGGACCAGTTTTTTGAGCGGGCGCGAATGGCCTCATCAATAGTTGCACGCCGGGCTTGCACCCCTTGCACCAGCTCTTCAGCAAACTCCCGCACCTTTCCGGCTACCTCACCCTGTTCCTCGCGGAAGGTCTGCAAGGTTTCACGTATCCCGACAGAGCTGTTTGAATCAAGAGCGTACAACATCTGGACTGCCAGCTCACGCGCTTCACGACGTACTCCCATTATCCAAGAGCCTTCATCAGATTGGCGGACTCTATTGCAGTAACAGCCGCCTCAAACCCCTTGTTACCGGCCTTGGCACCAGCCCGTTCAACCGCCTGCTCAATAGTATCGGTCGTCAAAACACCGAAAGCAATCGGAATGCCGTTCTCCAGAGACACTCCAGCCACCCCTTTGGAAACCTCTGCGGCAACATAATCGAAATGCGGTGTAGACCCGCGGATAACAGCCCCGAGGCAGATCAGTGCATCATATTTTCCGGTTTCAGCCATTTTTTTAGCAAAAAGTGGAATTTCAAACGCTCCCGGCACACGTGCAACATGGATGTTTTTGTCATCAACACCGTGACGGACCAGCGCATCAACCGCACCTTCCAGCAGACGCTCGCAGATGAAACTGTTGAAACGGCTGACAACGATACCAAACTTCTGACCTTTGCCTTCAAGTTTACCTTCAAAGAATTGCGGCATGACTACCTCCCTGATTAGTAAGTTAGAAGTTATTTTTTGCGGCCTTTTGGCAGAAAACAACTTCGTTAACGCACTATCCTGTTTTTCACAGGGCTGGCGTAAAAAGAAACGGGATACTAGCATATTTTTTACGCCAACGTATAAAAAATATCCTTTTTGGATCATTACCGGTAATCTGAATCAATCTAAATCAATCCATTTACACATTGTCAAAATATTGGTAACTTATTGCCGAAAAAAAATATACACTGCATCAGGTTGTAATGTAAATTTTACCTGCCGAATTCAGGAAAAGATCCGATATACTTAGTACAACCTTTATTACCAAGCATTTATATAACATCATTTTTTACCATGCATGGGGGTAAATATGTTTCGGGTGTTTCTAATTATTATATTTATGGCTCTCCCTTTGACTGTTCAGGCGGCTCATCAAGTCAATTTTGTTTCTGAAATCTCTGCTGAAAAACCTCTCTATGTGACTTCTGATTCAGACGGAAATATTTATGTAACTTCAAAGGACGCAACCGTTACGGTATTTTCTCCAGATGGTAAAAAACTTCGGAAGATGCAGGAGAAAGACTCAGGTGGCAATTCTGTTCTCAAAAAGCCAAGAGGTATAGCAGTTTACGGTGACAGAATATATGTTTGCGACAAATCAAAAGACAAAATTGTGATCTACTCAAAAAACGGAGAATATCGAGAGAGCTTCGGCGAAGGCGGCAGCGGTCCCAAACAGTTCAGCAATCCTGAAGGAATATTCGTATATCAGGGTGTTATCTATGTTGCTGACTATGGGAATAATCGCATTCAGGTATTCAGTGATACCGGAGTACATCTCCAGACAATAGGCAGAACCGGGCAGGACGAACATCTCCTTAAAAGTCCTACAGATGTTGTAGTCGACAGCAGGGGAAATGTATATGCGATCGATGGCGGGAGTCGAAAGATAAAGATATACCGGCAGAACGGAAATTATGAAGGTCAGATAACCGGCGTTGTCAAGCCCTTGTCCCTGGCAATTACCGAAGACGGCATACTGGTCACTGATAGTGAAAATTTTAATGTTACCAAATTCAGCTTCAAAGGAGAAAAACTTTTTTCTTTTGGAACACTTGGCGCCGGGAAGGTTCAATTCAAGGATATCCTGGGAATATCTGCGGACAGTTCGGGTCGGGTATATGCTGTTGATGGTGATAAGAAAACCGTACAGATTATTGAAACCGACAAGCCTGCTGCCAGTGATCTCCCGTTCAATGTTGCGCCTCCAACAGCTGTCAAATGGACAAGGGATATAAAACAGTACGCAAAAAAAATGGCCTGGGACAAGGCACGGAATATCCTCTATGCCATAGACTCTGATAAAGAAACACTCATTGTAATAAAGGATGGAGAAACAATAAAAAAACTGAAACTGGCTGATCGTAACCCCGTTGCTGTTGCTGTAGACCCGCAAGGAATGCCTTGGATATTTGATGCAGAAGAGAATCAGCTTCTTAAGCTCGACCATGAGGGGAAGATCCTCCTCAAAGTGGGTTCCTCCGGGGAAAGGGAAGGTTATTTTTCTAAATCAAGTGACATCTTTATCAGCAAAGACGGACTGATTTACGTTGCGGATACCAATAATAACCGGATTCAGGTTTTTAATACTGACGGAGTTTTCATGAACGTCTTTACAAAAGGAGTTGGACTCCAGCTCCTGAAAAAGCCTGTCGCATTGGATCAGGATGCACTGGGTAATCTTTACGTACTTCTGAACTCACGTAATGTAGTGGTTGTTTTGGCTCCGAATGGAGACCCTGTCCGTGAGTTCGGGAAAAATCCTTCGGGAAGAGACGAATTTGAAGAGCCGGTTAGTCTTGCAGTGGTTGGTAACGAACTGATGGTGCTTGACAGAGGAAGCAACAACATTAAAGTCTTTGGCCTTCTCGGAGATTTAAAAAGGGAGTTTGGTGCCAAAGGGTCCGGTAAGGGCGATTTCAAAAAGCCGTCTACGATAACAGTTATGAATGGCAGCAGATTTTTCGTCTCCGACACCGGCAATTCCAGGATACAGGAATTCAGCACAGTATATACTCCGGAACCTCCACAAGAAGTGAATGCCAAAGGCGGGATGAGAACTATTGATGTTTCCTGGAAGGCTTCCGAGAACGCTTTTATCGATTCCTTCAGGCTCTTCCGGTCTCAAAAAGAGAGTCCTGAATACAAGGAAGTTGCGATAGTAACGTCAAATACCTATCAGGACAAAGATGTTCTCCCGGAGGTAAGTTACTCTTACCGGGTTAGCGCCCGCATAAAGGGGGGTAACGAAAACATTTCGATTGAAAGTGCTGAAGCGACTCCTTTGAAATTCACTCCACAGCCACCGGTGTCATTTGAAGGCAAGAGCCAGGAGTGGTCGGTAGATCTTTCCTGGAAACCACAAATGCAGGATTATATTGATCACTACACTGTGTATCTTGACAGTGATGATGAGGATGTGCCGCCAACTCTTCTGGGCAAGACGAAGGAGACATACTACTCTGAAGTCGGGCTCGATTCCGACACACTTTATACCTACCTTGTCAGTGCAGTCAGTATAGACGGCGTGGAAAGCGAGCGGGTTGCTCTTGACATCAGCACAACGATTGCTACGAAACCACCTTTGGAGATCGATATAATCGGGATGAGCGATATCTTCTCGAACACCTACAAAATATATGAGAATGAAGGTATTGGAAAAGTACGCCTGACAAACAATACCAGGAATGAAATTGTTGCCTTGAAGCTTGCTTTCAGTATCAAGGAGTACATGGATTTCGCTACCGAGATAGAGATCAAGAGCTTGCCGCCTCAACAGAGCACCGAGATAACCCTTAAGGCGGTGTTCAATAACAGAATTCTGGAAATTACCGAGGATACACCGGTTCAGACAGAGCTAAGGGCCTCTTATTTTGAAAACCAGAAACAACGTAGTTTCTCAAAGAATAATACGATTAATCTTTACGAAAAACATCGAATGATGTGGACCAACAAAGACATGGTTGCAACTTTCGTTACCTCGAAGGATCCTGTAGTTCTTGAATTTACAAGATCCATTGTGACGCAGTACTCGGACATTGGCTCACCGCTTGTGTTTGCTGCCGCAATATATGACTATCTCGGACTTATCGGAATGACCTATCTTCAGCACCCGAATAACCCGTATCAGATAGTCGAAGGTAAAACCAGTTTTGTTGATTATGTCCAGTATCCACGAGAGACATTGAAGCGGAATTCCGGCGTCTGTACCGACCTTGTTGTCCTCTTCGCCGCCGCTCTTGAAGGACTTGGAATCAAGACAAAGCTTCTCGGAACTCCGGATCACCTGTTTATCATGTTTGCTGTCGGGCAGGTGTCAGATCTAGGAGATTCGACCATGAACGGTATGTTAGCAATACATGAAGACACCGTCTGGGCACCGGTTGAACTGACTCTTGTGGGATCGACATTCATGAAGGCATGGGAGACGGGAAGCAAAGAGTATTATGAATGGAAAGAAAAAGGGATCGAGATCACTGACCTTGGCAAGGCATGGGGCAGATATAAGCCCGCAACTCTTCCGGTTACGGAATGGCGAACTCAGTCAGCCAAGAGAAGTGAGATAGATACCCGGTATGGCAACGAAATCGTAAAACTCAACAAGATTAAGCTTAAATATACCAGCAACAGATATTTTGAGCAGATCAAACGTTCTCCCTCAGATGGCAATGCGTATCACCAACTTGGAATAATTTACGGCGAAGCCGGCGAGCTTGAGGAGTCACGGAAATTCCTTAAAAAAGCCCAAACATTTCTTCCGGGCAGTGCCGATATTATGAATAATCTGGCTAACCTCCACTTCCTTAAGAAAGATTATCTGTCAGCACTGCAGGCATATCAAAAAGTGGCGGAACTTGATCCGTCAGATCCCAATATTCTTGTGAATATTGCTCTCTGCTATCTTAAGCTTGATAACAAAGAGATGGCGACTGAAGCATTTCAGAGAGCCAACAAGAAAGATCCTTCGTTAGTGAAGAAGCATAGAACCATTGCCATTGAACTTTTAGGGAGCATGTAACCAATAAGGGGGGTTTTTGACATGACAAAGAATATCGTAATTTCTCTGGTGCTAATTCTGGTTGCTGCGGTTGCTCATGGTGAACAGAAAGACGGATTCTGGGACAAACTGCAGTACAAGCTTGAGAAGGTTACCCCGGCAAAGAAGGCATCTTCAACGACTGCTGTCGGAGGAGTAAGAGGCGCAAAAAACGATGATGCCACGGATATCTACTGGAAGGGCAAGGACAAATCTCCTGAGCTGAACGAAGAAGAGCTGCAGAAATTCAATCTTGCCGTTGAGAGCAAGCTTAAAGGCGACAATGAATCGTCGCTCAAACAGTTTAACGAGTTTTTGGACACCTATCCTAATAGCGCTTTCAGAGTCGAAGGCCTTCAGGCGGCAGACAAGATAAAACTTGAAATTGAGACTGCAAAGAATCATCCCAAGGCAGAACCTGCAGCAGTGCTACTAAAGGAAGCTGTTCCTCCAGCAGGACCTGCCGTTCCTTCTCAGCCCCCTGCGCAAAATACTGTAGCCGAGCCTGTTAAGTAGCTGGTTTTACAAGGGTCGCAGGGGAGAATTAATACTTTCCCTGCGACTCAGCTCCGCATATTCACCACGGCGACACCTTCCCTTTTTTCACCGCATATGACGCGTGTTATTCCCTTAGCCCAGCTTCAACACTGAAAAAATCATCTTCCAGGCCGTAATCAACGTAAACAGCAGGTAACAGAGGAGCGTTATGAGGGCCAGGCGGTGCTGAATGGCCGGGATGACGCGGGTCAGACTGCCGACCTCCCGGAACGGCATCAGCACGCCGGTCCCGATCCCCGCCACAGCTCCGCCGAACAGAGTGGCGTAGAGAATGTAGCCGATATAGCCGTATTCCTTCTGCAGCAGACAGAACGGGCAGTGATGGGTGGGAAGCTCATAAAAATAGAGACAGATAAAGGAGATTATCGAAGCGGCGGCAAGCAAAAATGTCACGGTTGCTGAGAATGAGAAGAAATAACCGAATCGACTGCGAACGCAGAAGAACAAGCCGCTGACTGCTGTTACCGCCATACCGGAAAAAAAGGCGACCTGCATGGGCAGATGCGGCAGCGACGCGAGATCACCGCTAAAACTGGTCGATTCATGACTGAAAAGGCTGCCGCAGCAGGAGGTGATGATATCCGGCTTTACTACGGCAAAGTAGGCGAACAGCAGCACCCCCTCCAGCACCAGCAGCGGTACCACCAGATTGAGCAGTTCATATTTGATCCGGATCAGCGGATAGTCATACCCCCGATTGTCGGCATAGTTTACGATCAGCCAGACCCCGGCCAGCAGGAAATTGACGATCTTGATCAACAGCGCCGGATAGCCGAACGAGTTGACCGCCAGGGTTCCGGCTGCACACATGGCGCCGGTAAACAACGTGTGGATGTCGTCTGCTGTGTATATGAACAGGAAAAGCGACATGAGCTCAAGACTGAGAATATAACTCATGATGGTGGAGATCAGGTAGGTTCTCCGCTCCAGTTCCAACTGACCTTCGCTGCCGCTGGCCGGATCCCACCGGGCGAGAATCCGCATGCCGTAATAACCGGCGTAAAGCCCCATGGCAGAGACCAGCAACGCGATCAGCAGCAACGCGAGAACAGAAGGATGCAGGATCACCGGCAGCTCCGGTTGGCGACAACAGTACCGTCACGCATTTCAACCAACGCATCGATCAACGGGGAATCAAAGACGATCGGATCATGGCTGGCGATCAGCACGCTCTTCCCCTCCCCTTTCAGGCGGCCGACAATAACCATGAACTCCTGGGACAGTTTTGAATCCAGATGTGCCGTTGGTTCATCGGCAATAATGATGGCGGGATAATTGATCAGAGCACGGGCGATGGCAACCCGTTGCAGTTCCCCCCCCGAAAGCAGCTCGACCCGCTGTCCGGCGAGGCGCGAGATGCCGAACTGTTCAAGCAGATCCAGAGCGCGAGCACGGAAGAGCGCCCTTCCTTCACCGGTCGGGTAGGCGGGCAGCATGACATTTTCCAGAACGGAGATCCCTTTGACCAGATTGAACTGCTGGAAAATAAAGCCGAATGTCGAGCGTCGGATATCGTTCAGAAAACGCTCCGGGAGACTGGTGATCTCGACAGCGCCCACCCCCTCCAACTGGAACGGCACCGCTGCCGGCACCCCGTGCAGGAAGATCCTCCCCGAGGTCGGACGGGCCATACAGCCGATCATCGTCAACAGAGAGGTTTTGCCGGAACCGCTCGGCCCTTTGAAAACCGTAATCTGACCCGGATTTATGGTAAGAGTGACGTTATCCACGGCGGTGAACTGATTTGGTTTGCCGTCGTTAAATGATTTCGTTATCCCGGAAAGTTCTATCACATCAGTACCTCATGGCGGCATCCGGATCGATCGTGGCCGCCCGCCAGCAGGGAATAACCGTCGCAATCGTATACGGCACTACCGTCAGAAAGAAGAGTACAGCCAGTTGATAGGCATCGACGACCGGTACCAACTGAAATCTGGGATATATCACCGACCACCCCTTGAGCGCCTGGGCGAACAGCGGAGCCGACAGAAAAAAGACATGCCCGTAGGCCAGCACGACCCCCAACAGGAATGCCGTCAGCGAGATGACGATCCCTTCCCAGAATTTAAGCAGCAGCACATCGGAGGTTTCCCAGCCGATTGACTTGAGGATGCCAATCTCCTTGCGCTCTTCGGCCGAAAGCCCGGTGGCCTTGTCCCAGGCAAAGATGATGAATGAGAGTAGCGCCGCGGCAAGAACCATCAGCGTCATGCCGCCGCGCCAGTCGAAGATGGACTGATAGGTGCGCTGAATCTCGCTTTTCAGTACCGGACGGGAATCGGGGAACTGGGAAACAATCTTGGCTGCTACGGTCGGCAGCTCCTTCGGATTGCGCACCATGACCGCCAGGTCTGTCGCCTGCCCGGCGGGGAAATTGAACAGCTGCAGGAAATCAGCCGGAGATACGACAATCAGGTCAGCAGCGACGAGATCCGATTCGTTCGGAAATATCGAGCCGATCTCCAGCATCACCGGTGCCTTGTCGTAGCTTATCAGCGGCAGCAGATCGCCGACCTCCAGATTACGGGCCTGTGCCACCCGGGCACCGATGGAGGCCTGTCCCGGCTGAGCAGCGGCATCGTCACCAGCCATAATCGTATAATTTGCGCCGTTCAGCGCATCATAATAATAGCCCCACAAGCGAGGGCGTACCGCTGTCACCCCCCTGATCCGGGCGATTTCTGCGGCATATCCGTCCGGCACCAGATCCTGACGCCCCGCCATCAGACGCTGCACGACCATGTCAGGTGCATCGTTCAGAATAATGGCCGCTTCCCTCTTCAGTGCCGAAACAAAAAACACCAGCGATGCCAGCATAAAAATCACCAGCAGGTATATCAGCAGAAGGGAGAGGTTTTTTCCTCTTCTGCGCAGGAGCGATGCCAGAGTAAATTCAAGAATATTCAGATGACGCTCGACGGCTCGTTTCATGGTTTTTCTCGCGGAGGGAGCGGCAGAATCAGCGAACCGGAAGGGAAATGTTCCAGCGCCAGTGGATGATCCTGAAAAGGTGCGTGACTGTCGGCCATGGCCGGGTGACGGGTGTAGCGGGCTTCCGTAGAAAGACAGAGGTCCGTCACGTGCAGGTTCTGCAATTGGAGTCCCTGAAGTTTCGTTTCATGGACTGACAGGTTCTGCATATGACGGGCATGCAGCGGCAGCAGCAGGAAGAGCGTCAGGATTGCAGCGGTGAACAGGATAAATTGCAATGATCGTCGCATGGAATGTCTTCAGTTAAGATGTTTTATGGTCAGCCGTGTGATGTCGTTGAAACGGAGAATGAGCTTGCCCTTATGATCGAGCTTGAAGGCTTTGGCATCCTTCTCCGTACTGAACGGTATCAGCTCGCTCCCCATCGGCCCATTGACATCGCTGCCGGATACAAAAAAAGCGGCGCGCGCATCGATCATCGCCAGGGAGTAATACTCCTTCACGGTCAGGGCAGCAATATCGGTCTGGCGTTTTCCGGGGGTATAGCGGGCAGTATCGAAATAGTGGACGAACATATCCTTCGGGCCATCATAATAGGAGGTCGTGCCGTCTTTGAAGCGGGCGGCCGCCGTCCAGTCCGGATATTTGGCAACAAACATCCCGCAGACCGGACACTTGGCTTCTGCCGGGACGGTAATGGCGCCTTTGACGGCGGCAATTGAAACTACTGTAGTTAATAAGCAGAACAGTACAACTGCCGGGATGATGCGTTTCATGAGTGTTCCTCTTTTAGAACAATTTGTCTGTGATTGTATTACCAAATTCAACGTTATGCGTTATATATACCTCATGCAGTGTCTCTGGGGTAAAGTGAGCATGAGGTCATATTCAAGATCACGCGGCTAATGGCAATATCTCTACGTCCTGCAAACCTTCCCGAGCACACTCAAGATCATAATCGGCCTGAAGCCCCAGCCATAGTTCGGCGCTGGTACCGAAAAAACGTGACAAACGGATTGACGTATCAGCAGTGACACCCCGCGTACCATGCACAATTTCATTGATGCGCCGGGGTGAAACGTGGATAGCGTGAGCAAGCCGATATTGACTGACACCCATCGGCTTCAAAAAGTCTTCAAGCAGTATTTCGCCAGGGTGTATGGGGGGGAAGTCTCGCATCGTCATAGTAAATCCTTTCAGTGATAATCCACAATTTCAACATCAGAAGCATTGCCGTCGTTCCAAGTAAAACAGATCCGCCACTGGTCGTTGATCCGAATACTATATTGTCCAACCCGATCATCTTTCAACGCCTCGAGACGGTTTGCCGGTGGGATACGCAGATCACTTAACGATATGGCTCGATTGATCAAGCGTAACTTTCGTTCTGCAATCCTGGCAATATCATGAGGGAGCCTTCGAGAAAAGCGCCCGCTAAAAATCAATTCAGTTTCTCGACAAGCGAACGCTATAATCATGGCAGAATAGTAACGCTATTCGTTACGGATCGCAACTGAATTTACTTCTGTTACAAATAAGCCGTTTGCCAAAACAGTATTGACTTTACGTTGCGTTGAACCTAAACCTGTGTTTCGAATGATACCACGCGGATCATCAAGGAGCTGATCGATGAATGTCAGCAAAAAACATGTCCTGGAGTTTTTCAGGCGGCAGGAGGGGGCTATCAATCTGGATAACTTTGTGCGTGAGTTCGGCGGTCGCCACGTCAAGCGGGAGGTAAGAAATATGCTTGATGACATGGCCGATGACGGCGAAATTGTGCGGTTGAAGGGGAACAGTTACTCTCTGCCGGGAAAAATGAAAACTACCCGGGGAAGAATCTCGGTACACCGTGACGGCTACGGTTTTGTAACTCCTGAAGGCGGCGGCGAGGATATCTTCATTCCGTCAAAGCTCCTGAAAGGTGCCCTGCATGGCGACCTGGTGGAGGCCAGCTCTTCTCCGAGCCGCATGGGAGGCAGCAAGCTGGATGGACGGGTTCTGACAGTGATCGAGCGCGCCACCAGCCGCATTGTCGGGCGCTACGAGGAGACCCGGCGCGGCGCAATAGTCATCCCGGAGGACCAACGGCTGAATCTGGTGGTATTGATTCCGGTCAAAGGTCGCGGGGGAGCGGAAGACGGCCATCAGGTCGTGGCCGAACTGACAGCATATCCGGTCGGCGGTCGCCCTGCCGAAGGGAAAATTGTTGAGGTCCTGGGGTGGCCGGACGACCCGGAAGTGGAGATACAGTCGGTGATCCGCCGCTTTGACCTGCCCCATATTTTCAGTGCGGATGTTCTGGCCGAGGCCGAGGGAATTGCCGATACCGTTACCCCTGATGATCTGAAGGGACGGGTTGACCTCCGCACCATGTCAACCGTTACCATCGACGGTGAAACAGCCCGCGACTTTGACGACGCTGTTTCTCTGCGCCGCGAGGGAATTAACTTCCGTCTCTGGGTCTCGATTGCCGATGTTTCACACTATGTAAAAAAAGATAGCCCGCTGGATCGTGAAGCATATCTGCGGGGAACTTCGGTCTACTTCCCGGACCGCTGCATCCCGATGCTGCCGGAGCGTCTCTCGAACGGCATCTGTTCGCTTAACCCGCACGTTGACCGTCTGACGATGACCGCAGAAATGCTTTTTGACCCCACCGGGACCATGCTGGAGTCATCCTTTTACTCCAGCGTCATAAAAAGCCAGGCACGACTGACCTATACGATAGTAAAGCAGATCATTGTCGATGAGGATCCTGAGATAGCAGACAAATACCGGCCGACCTCCCCGATGCTGCGGGAGATGAAGGAACTGGCCCTGATTCTGATGGCGATGCGCAAAAAACGGGGGAGCATCGACTTCGATCTGCCGGAAGCGGAGATCATCATCGGTCTGACCGGCCGTACCGAGGGGATTATCCGTGCCGAACGTAATCTGGCTCACCAGCTGATCGAGGAGTTCATGCTGGCCGCCAACGAGGCGGTGGCACGCAGCATCACCACACGCGGCATCCCTTTTCTCTATCGGATCCATGAGAATCCTGACCCGGCCAAGCTGCAGACCTTTCAGGAATTTGTTCATGGCTTCGGCTACGAATTCAGTCTGGTTGAGGAGAAGGTTCGGCCGTCGGAGCTTCAACGTCTGCTGGCCCAGGCTGACGGCCGTCCCGAGGAGAGAATGATCAACTATGCTCTGCTCCGCTGCATGAAACAGGCACGGTATGCCGCCGACAACGTCGGGCACTTCGGGCTGGCCTCGGACTGCTACTGCCACTTTACCTCCCCGATCCGTCGTTATCCCGATCTGGTGGTACACCGGATATTGAAGGCAGCGTCCCTCATCTCAACGGGGAAATCACAGGAAGACAGCGGAAAACGTGCATCCCGGCAGCTTGCGATTGCCACCGAACGACTGGGAGAAGTCGCCGAGCATACCAGCAAACGCGAGCGGGTTGCCATGGAGGCCGAGCGGGATGTTGTGGAGATGAAGAAACTGCAGTATATGCAGCAGCATGTGGGAGATCAGTTTGACGGCTATATCACGGGGGTAACCGCTTTCGGCTTCTTCGTGGAGCTTACAGAGCTCTTCGTAGAAGGATTGGTCCACATTTCCACTCTGTCAGATGACATGTACAGCCATGCCGAGAAGCAGCACTCCCTGATCGGACGGCGCAGCGGCAAGGTATTCCGGATCGGTGATGCGACGCGGATCACGGTGGCGTCAGTATCCCCCGGCACCAGACGCATCGAGTTTGTGCTGGCGGCACATACCGCTTCCTCACCCACTCCCCGGACCGCTGCCGGTGTAGCCGGAACGGAGGAATATCCGCGCATCCCGCTGCGCGGCAAACGGTTGGCCGGCATACAGCCTCGGGGCGACAACAGGGAACCGGGTGTAAAGTCAGGAAGTGGCGGAACGTCTGGCAAGGATAAAGGGGGGAGAAGGAAGCGGTGACAGTTTGAATTTTTTTGGGAAATTCTCAGAATCACTGTACGCACTTGACTTATTCAAACAGAGCTGTAAGGTTGTCATAGAACAACCACTTTCTTGTCAGGAATCAGAATGAACCCTCTCACAGCTCGACAGCAGCAGGTTCTGAATATAATAACCTCATACATGGATCGCAACGGCACCCCTCCCTCACAACGTGAAATCGCCGCAGAACTCGGCGTAAACGGCACCGCCGGCATCATGAAGCATTTAAAAGCGCTTGAGAAAAAGGGATTTTTGAGCCGCCGGGAAGGGAGTTCGCGAGGAATTGTCCTTCCTCCTCCTGCTTCACAGGCAACGTCGCTCCCCATCGTCGGATTGGTTCGCGCCGGCATGCCGCAACCGCCTGAGGAGGATATCGAGGGTTTCTTTTCCATCGACCAGAGCCAGACAAAAAGCGGCGGCACCTTCTTTCTTCATGTCAAGGGTGATTCAATGATTGAAGCAGGAATTCATGAGGGGGATCTTGTCCTGGTGCAACCACAGACAACGGCGGAGAACAAGGATATCGTAGTGGCGATGGTGAATGGCGAGGCCACCCTGAAACGTTTTTTCCGTGAAAAAGGGAACATCCGTCTCCAACCGGAAAACCGGACCATGGAGCCAATTATTCTGCGGCAGGGTAAAGATGAAGTCTCAATTCTCGGCAAGGTTACCGGGCTGTATCGAAGGTTTTGATCACGCCGCCAGATCCAGCGGGCTTCTCGGCTCCTTTATCGTACGTACCGGAACACAGTGGGTGTAGATCATCGTTGTTTTCAAACTGGAATGCCCCAGTAGCTTCTGAATGACACGAATATCGTAATTGGCCTGCAAGAGATGAGTGGCAAAGGAGTGGCGGAAGGTGTGCGCTGTGACGATAAGGTAGGAGACTGAAGGTAGAAGACTGAAGCATACATACTATTTCCGTAATGCTCTGATCAAGCCATTCAATACTTTCTCGGCTTCGATGATTTTAGCCTCAATTAGCGTTGTATCCTGCCCTTCCAGAAATCCTAGTCGTATGGACAAACTCAGTTGATAATGTAACTCCCTCAAAGATCCGAAGGCAATTGTCAGGAATCTTAGATAATCCGCCTGACTATCGCGTGCACAACCTTCTACGACATTCGAAGGAACAGATACAGCGGCTCTCCGCATTTGAGACGTCAATCCGTATAGCTCCTCTTTCGGAAATCCTGCAGTAACTCTATAAATTAGTAACGCTACCTCGTCAGCCAATTCAAATGCTTTCAGTTTTGTGTGATCACGCATGTTTTCTCCTTCAGTCTTCAGCCTTCAGTCTATCAACCTATACAAAACGCCTGGTTCTGGGTTGATGCAGCAACTCTGCACTTCACCGCGAGGAAGGTCAGATATTCTTTGACGTCGACAGGGGACAAATCCTGAGGCGGCTTGTTTCTCAAAAAACGCTGAAACTGGCGCGACCACAATGCATACGTTTTTTCACTAGTGGCCGGAATAATTGGGTTTGGTTTTCTGTAACAGCATAAGTTCTTTGATAAATATTGCAATTGTGCATGTCGTCGATT